>NZ_JACDCU010000461.1 GCF_013817365.1 Methylibium sp.
CCAGACCGACGACTCGGCGGCCATGGCCGCGGCGATGGCAGAGATCGATCGCCAGCAGAACTTTCCGCTCTCGTTCTACGAGCGCGTGCCGCGCGTGGACTGGAGCGCCGGCTTCTACGTGGCGGCGTTGCTCGCCTGCGCCGGGCTGCTCGTCTGCCGGTCGGTGCAATTGCAGAATTGGCACGGCGCACGGAGCGAGACATGAGACGGCATTCGGTACACGGTTTTTTCGCGGTCGGGGCGCTGGTGTGCGCGGGTGTGGCGCTGGCTCAGGGCCTGCGGCTGCGCCAGACGATCACGCTCAACCAGCAGATCGCTGCCACCGCCGCGGCGCCGGTCGAGCCCGATGCTGCACCGGCCGCGCGCGAAGCACCCCGCGAGGTGCGACTGGCGCGGGCGGTGAGCCTTTCCCGGGCCGGTGCCTCTGATGCTGCGTTCAAGAGCTACAGCGGCCTGATCGAGCCGGGCCGCCCCGACGCCATTGGCCGTGAGGCGCTTTTCAATCTGGGCAACATGTACCTGCGCCTGGGCATGGGGCAAGCACCTGAGCCCGGCGACACCGCGTCTGCCGCGGCTCCCAGCCTGCGCAGCGCTGCCGGCGCCTCGCCGCTGGTCGAGCTGGCCAAGCAGCGCTATCGCGACCTGCTGCGAGTCAATCCCGGCGATTGGGACGCCCGCTACAACCTCGAGCGCGCGCTGAGGGTCGCACCCGAGGAGCAGCCGGCCTTTGCCGAAGACGAGAACGTGCCGGTCGAACGGCGTCGCGTCCTGTTGCGCGGCATGGAGCCCGGAGACCTGCCTTGAGCGGCGAGGCCGCGAGCCTGCTGCGCCGGGCGCTGGCCTCGGTGCACACCCGGGCGCATTGGCCGATCAGCCTGGCCCTGGCGCTGCTGGTCGCCGCCGTCTGGTTGCCGCCAGTGACCCTGGAGCGGTCGACCTGGAGCTACATGGTCACGTTCGACGTCACACAGAGCATGAACGTGGACGACATGGTGGTCGGTGGCGTACCCGCGACGCGCCTGGAGGCGGCGCGCGCCACCATGCGCGAGGCGCTGCGCCGGCTGCCCTGCGGCTCGAAGGTCGGCTGGTCGGTCTTTGCCGACTACCGCGTGATGCCGCTGCTGCTGCCGGTGGAGGTGTGCAGCCATTACGAGGAACTGCTCGCCGCGCTGGCGAAGATCGACGGCAGCATGCGCTGGGCCAATGCCAGCAACGTCGGCAAGGGCGTGAGCTGGACGCTGCGCACCGCGCTGGCCATCGGCGGCGAGACGGGCGTCGTCTTCTTCACCGATGGCCACGAGTCGCCGCCGCTGCGCGCGCGCGAGTCGCCGCCCATCCACGACATCACGCCGGGTGAGATCGGCGGCTGGGTGATCGGCGTAGGCGGCGACCTGCCGGCGCGCATTCCGCGCACGGACCGCGATGGCAACCCGGCCGGTTACTGGGCGGCGGCCGACGTGGTGCAACGCTTCGAAGGCGGCAGCGGCACCGAGCACGAACACCTCTCGGAGCTGCGCGAGAACCATCTGCAGGGTTTGGCCAAGCTGATGGGCATCGGGTATCAGCGGCTCGGCACATCGGCTTCACTGGGCAGCGCACTGCTCGATCCGGCGCTGGCCCGGCCCGAGCCGGTGGCGACCGATCTGCGCTGGCTGCCGGCGCTGCTCGCGCTGCTGCTGCTGGCCTGGCGCTTCGTGCCCGATACGGTGCTGCTGCGGCGCTGGCTGATGCGCCTGCGCAGCTCTGGCAAGCCGGTCAGTGCGGACTGAGCACGCCGATCTGCAGCAGGCCCAGCACCACCACGCCGAGCACGATGCGGTAGTAGACGAAGGGCAGGTAGCTGCGCGTCGAGACCAGCTTCAGGAACACCACGATCACCCAGTAGCCGACCGCAAAGGCCACCAGCGTGGCCAGCGCCGTCGGGCCGGCACCGATAGGGCCCGGTTCGCCCCAGGTCTTGAAGAGTTGATAGAAGCCCGCGGCCAACACCGCGGGCACTGCGAGCAGGAAGGAATAGCGCGCCGCAGCTTCCCGCGTGTAACCCATGATCAGCCCGGCCGTGATGGTGCCGCCCGAGCGCGACACGCCGGGGATCAGGGCGGTGGCCTGGGCCAGCCCGAACATCACGCCGTGAACCCAGGTCAGTCGCCCCAGGTCGTGCTGCTTGCGGCCCAGGCGGTCGGCCGCGGCGAGCACCAGCGCGAAGAGGATCAGCACCGTGGCCGTGATGTAGAGGTTGCGCAGCGAGCCTTCGATCGCGTCCTTGAACAACAGGCCGAGCACGGCGATGGGCACGGTGCCGATGATGACCAGCCAGGCCATGCGCGCATCGGGATCGCCCCGCTGGCCGCGGCCGGCAACCGACGCGAACCAGGCCCTCGTCATGCGCCCGATCTCGCGGCGGAAATAGATCAGCACCGCGAGCTCGGTGCCGATCTGCGTGATCGCCGTGAACGCCGCGCCGGGGTCACCCCCCGAAGGCAGCAGCGGGCCGATGATGCGCAGGTGGGCGCTCGAGGAGACCGGCAGGAACTCGGTGAGCCCTTGCACCAGGCCGAGGAATGCTGCCTCCAACCAGATCATCGCGCCGCTGCTCATGCGGCCTGTGCGCGGCAGGCTGCCGCGATTGACAGGGGCCGGCGTGCGGCCGTCTGCCGCAGCGCCTTCACGAGAGATCGCTCCGTCGGTGCTGAACGAAGCCGATCGCGGCGACGAGCGGCAAGCTCAGTTCGAGGATTTCTTCCACCGCGCCGACCAGCACGCCCGTAGCGACCGGCGTGACGATCCCGAAATCTTCATTCAGGATATTGATCGAGCGGTCGAACACTTTGGACACGATCATCGTGACCAGGAAAATGGCCACCGTGGTGGCGAGCGTTTCGCGCCGGCGCAAGCCTTGCCAGACACTGCGCGCATGGCGGCGGATCACGAACACGCCGGCCGCAGCCACGATCGACACCACAGCGCCGGAAACGAGCTTTTGCACGAGCGGCGCCTCGCGCAGATAAAAACTCAGCTTGAGCATGCTGCCGC
>NZ_JACDCU010000462.1 GCF_013817365.1 Methylibium sp.
GCCCGCAACTTCATCGCCATCGCCTACCTGCGACTGTCACGCCTGAAGAACCTGCCGGCTCATCCGTTCGCCGCTGCGGCCGGCGTCAGATGAGGCTGTCGCGTTCCACACGAAACGGCATAGAGCCCAGATGGCGCACCCAGCTACCGAAAGACGACGAGGTGTTTGTTGTTCTCGCGTCCCTGCAGCTATCGAAGGGAAGGAAAAGAACGCCGACCATCACTGCATAGGGTTGCCGCTTGTGATAACCGCTCGCTTCGATCCGAAGCTCCTCCCCGTTGCGCTTCATGTTGTGCGTATAGCGCCTACCGCCGCTGGCTTCTCGGATGTGAACCGACTTGAGAGAAATACCGAGCGCAAGGCCGAGGTGGCGAGTCGAGAAGTTGATGTCGAGCTGTTTCTTACCTTGCGCCGACACGGAGCCCCGTTTCGTCGTGGCTTCGATGCCGCGCATGAGCGGTTCGAGGCTTTTCGCAATCAGCTCGGCCATTCGGTCTGCGAACAGGACCGCATACTTGTTCTTGTCTCCCACCGACGCTGTGGAGTCGGGGCGAGGTTCCGCGGCCGTCAGGACCTCACGGAGGATCGCGGTTCCTTTCATGTCGATCGTCGATGTTGGGGAAGGTTTGGTGCTTCGTGTCATTGCAGGTCGCCAGCACGACTATCGGGCTTATCGCCCACTCAGCGGAAGCCGCGCGCGGCGCTATAGCGCCGGCAAAACCAGCGGAAACCGCAAGCGGGGCAACAAATTGCTCGGCGTCGAGTGCTGTCAGCCTGAACAAGGATTGCTTTCGGGAAGCACACTTCGCAACAGATCGGCGACGGCAGGGGCCGGGCTTGGGTCGAGGAGCGGAGGCGAGTTGGGAGCCGAAGGTGATGGCAGACGTACTGAGCCGAGAAGCCAGGAGCCGGCTGATGGCGCGAATCAGGCAGCGCGACACCGCGCCGGAGATCGTGCTTCGCCACGGCTTGCACCGGCTCGGTCTGCGCTACAGGGTCAACGCAAGCGGCCTTCCCGGACGCCCGGATCTCCTCTTCCCGCGTCACGGTGTCGCAGTGTTCGTCCACGGGTGCTTCTGGCACGGCCATTCCTGCCGCGCGGGACGTTTGCCGACAAGCAATGTGGAGTACTGGACGCCCAAGCTCGCTGCGAACGCCGCGCGGGACCGGCGCAAGGCCGATGGCCTGCGCAGGCTGGGCTGGCGAGTGATCACAGTTTGGGAATGCCAGTTGAAAGATGCCGATCGGGCCTCTGCAACCGTCGAGCGGGTGGCCCGCAGAATTCACGGTGACGGTTGACGAAGCGGTCGGTTTTGCAGTGAGCAAACTCATCCGGATGAATTCGGCACGGTACGTTGTGGGTTTTCGAAAGGCGGGTGCGGTGTTGTGGCTGGTGGCTATTGCAGCCTGCACCGACGCCCCGCGCCCCGACCTGCACCGCCTCTACCGCATCGGCATGAACGACGCCGCCCAGCCGCCGGTCATCCTGATCCCGGGCGTTTTCGGCTCGCGCCTGCGCGACCGCGCCAGTGGCGAAGAAGTCTGGCCCGGGCCGTGGTGGCGCATCCTGTCTTCTTCCTATCCCGAACTCGCGCTCGACTTCGACCCGCAGACCCTCGCGCCGCGCCCTTCCCCGCTCGAAGCCGCCGGCATCGCCGAGCAGGCCTTCGGCCGCGACTTCTACCGCCCCATCATCGAGACGCTCACCGGCCCCGGCGGCTACACGCGCGGCGTGCCCGGTACGCCGGCGAAGCAAGGCGAGCGGCGCCTGTACGTGTTCGCCTACGACTGGCGGCAGGACAACGTGGCCAGTGCGCGCGAATTGCACCGGCTCATCGAGGCCGTGCGGCGCGATCACGGCGATCCGGCCCTGAAGGTCGATCTGGTCGCACACAGCATGGGTGGTCTGATCGCGCGCTACTACCTGCGCTTCGGCACGCGCGACGTGCTCGACGGCCGGCCGCAGCAGCTCACGATGGAAGGCGCGGCGAGCGTGCGCAAGCTCGTCCTGCTCGGCACGCCCAACCTCGGTTCGGTCAGCTCGCTGCACGCCTTCCTGAGCGGCGAGCCGGTCGGTCTTTCGCGCATCGCGCCGCGCACCCTGGCGACGATGCCCAGCGGCTATCAACTGTTCCCGCATCCGCTCGCGAGCTGGCTGATCGGCCTCGACGGCCAGCCGCGCGGCGACGACCTGTTCGATGCGGCGACGTGGCGGCGCCACCGCTGGTCGATCTACGCCGGCGACGCCGCGCCCGACCCGGCCACCGAGCGCTACTTCGCCCACCAGCTCGAGCGCGCGCGCCGCTTTGCCTGGATGCTCTCGGTGGCCGAGCCGGTCTCGCCCATCCGCTACGTCCTGTTCGGCGGCGACTGCCACCTCACACCCGCACGGCTGCTCGTCGAGCCCGGAAGCGACGGGCGCGACATGGCCCGGCTCGCGCCGGCCGACATCCACGCGCCGCAGCCCGGCGTGGCCTACGAGGACGTGATGCTCGAGCCGGGCGACGGCCGCGTGACCAAGCCTTCGCTGCTCGCGCGCGACGCGCTCGACCCGAGCGCGCCGCAGCACGAAGACAGCTTCCTGCCGGTGGCCTACCCCTTCTTCCTGTGCGAGCACCACAACCGGCTGACCGGCAACATCAATTTCCAAGACAACCTGCTGGGCGTGCTGCTGACACGCAATCTGCCTTGGGAGAACCCCAAGGTCACCCGCTGAGCGCAGCGCCGCTGCGGGCATTGCGGATGCCGGCCCTCGCCCGCACCGTCGATCATCGAGACTGTTGCACTACGGTTGGAGCCGTCGATGACGCAGGCGCCGCTCGCCACGCTGGAAACCTTCTACGACGCTTTCCGCGCCCTCGATGCCGAGAAAATGCAGGCTTGCTACGCGCCCGATGCGCGCTTCGACGACCCGGTGTTCGGCCTGTCGGGGCGCGCTCCGATCGGCGGCATGTGGCGGATGTTGTGCGAAGGGGTCAAGGCGCAGGGGCGCGCCGACTGGCGTCTCGAATTCCGCCACATCGCCGTCGAG
>NZ_JACDCU010000463.1 GCF_013817365.1 Methylibium sp.
TCTACCGCGCCGCCGCGCAGTGGTTCGTGCGCATGGACGAAGGCGAAGGCGTGTTCACCATCGACAAGGCGCCCGGCACGCTGCGCCAGACCGCGCTGGCCGCCATCGACGGCGACCCGGCCCACGGACAAGCCGCCACGGCCTTCTATCCCGAAAGCGGCCGCGCCCGCCTGCGCGACATGATCGCCAACCGGCCCGACTGGTGCATCAGCCGCCAGCGCAACTGGGGCGTGCCGCTGCCGTTCTTCCTGCACAAGGTGACGGGCGAGCTGCACCCGGACACGCTCTCGCTGATGGACCGCGCTGCAGCACGGGTCGAAGCGGATGGCGTCGAGGCGTGGGCGCGGCTCGATGCATCCGAATGGCTCGGGGCCGAGGCAGAGCAGTACGCCAAGAGCAACGACATCCTGGACGTGTGGTTCGACTCCGGCTCGACCTTCTTCCATGTGCTGCGCGGCTCGCACGAGGGACACGACGCGCAGGGCCGGCCTCTCGGCCGGCATACAGCCGGCCCCGAAGCCGACCTCTACCTCGAAGGCCACGACCAGCACCGCGGCTGGTTCCATTCGTCGCTCCTGCTCGGCTGCGCACTCGAAGGCCGAGCGCCCTACCGTGGCCTGCTCACCCACGGCTTCGCCACCGACGGCAAGGGCCGCAAGATGAGCAAGTCGCTCGGCAACGTGGTCGCACCCCAGCAGGTGAGCGACAAGCTCGGCGCCGAGATCGTGCGGCTGTGGGTGGCAAGCACCGATTATTCGGGCGACCTCAACATCGACGACAAGATCCTCGCCCGCGTGGTCGACGCCTACCGCCGCATCCGCAACACGCTGCGTTTCCTGCTCGCCAACACCAGCGATTTCGATCCGTCGAAGGACGCGGTGCCGTACAGCGAGTTGCTGGAGATCGACCGCTACGCGCTGGCCCGCGCGGCGCAGTTGCAAGCCGAGATCCTGGGCACGTTCGATGCGGCAAGCGGGGTCTTCAAGGGAGGCCACTACGGCGTCTACGAATTCCACCCGGTGGTCGCCAAGCTGCAGGTCTATTGCAGCGAGGATCTCGGCGCCTTCTACCTCGACGTGCTCAAGGACCGGCTCTACACCACGGCTCCTGAATCGCTCGTGCGGCGCAGCGCGCAGACGGCGCTCTGGCGCATCACGAACGCGATGCTGCGCTGGATGGCGCCGTTCCTGAGCTTCACGGCCGAGGAGGCCTGGCAGGTCTTCGCACCGGGCGCGTCGGCAACGATCTTCACCGAGACTTTTGCAGAGCTCGGCGCGCCGGATGCCGCGCTGCTGGCCAAGTGGAGCCGCACTCGCGAGATTCGCGATGCGGTCAACAGGGAAATCGAGGCGGTGCGCACGGCCGGCGCCGTGGGCTCGTCGCTGCAGGCCACCGTAGCGGTGACCGCGGCGGCCCCCGACCGCGAACTGCTGACGAGCCTGGGTGATGACCTCAAGTTCGTCTTCATCACCTCGGCCGCGAGCGTGTCGGCAGGCGATGCACTGACCATCACGGTCACGCCGAGCAGTGCCGCCAAGTGTGAACGCTGCTGGCACTACCGCGACGATGTCGGTATCGACGCCAAACACCCGACGATCTGCAGCCGGTGCGTGAGCAACCTGTATGGCTCAGGTGAAACGCGTAAAGTCGCTTGAGACCGCTTTTCGAACGCGCCCTCGAAGCTTGTTTCTGCGGGTGCAGCGTCTGCCGGAGTCATGCCCCGAAGTGGCGCCGCCGTTCCGCCGCACCATCGTGAGGCGCTATCCCTCCAACATCTACAGCGGCGATGACGCCCGCGTGCTCGTCGTGATCGTGCACCATTCGCGAAACCCTGCCGTTGCAATGCGTCGGCTGAAAAGACCCTGACCGATGGCCTCCCGCAACGCGTCCGCACCCCACAGTTTGATGTTCTGGATCGGCATCGCGGTGATCGTTATCGCCCTCGACCAGCTCACCAAAACGCTGATCCTCCAGCATTTCCAGCTCGGCGACGCCCGCCCGCTGACCGGCTTCTTCAGCCTCGTGCGCGTGCACAACACCGGCGCGGCGTTCAGCTTCCTGGCCGGTGCCTCGGGCTGGCAGCGCTGGTTCTTCGTGGCGCTGGGCCTGGTCGCCGCCGTGTTCATCGTGTGGATGCTGCGCACGCAGTCTCCTCAAAAGCTGCTCGGGTGCTCGCTCGCGCTGATCCTGGGCGGCGCTTTAGGCAACGTGATCGACCGGCTCCTGCACGGTTACGTGGTCGACTTTCTGGACTTCCACTGGGACGGCTGGCACTTCCCGGCCTTCAACGTGGCCGACGCCGCCATCAGCGTCGGCGCAGCGCTGCTCATCCTCGACGAAATTCGCCGGATGCGGCGCGAGCGCCGCGGCGCCGTGGTCAAGGGATGAGCACGCTGCAGCCCGTCGTCTCCCGCGCCTCCAGATCGCGGTGCGCCTGCGCGGCGTCAGCCAGCGCGTAGCGCCGCTCGAGCGGGATCTTCACCGCGCCGCTCTGCACCACCTCGAACAGCTCCTCGGCCATGGCCTGCGTGCTCTCGCGCGTGGCGATGTGAGAGAAGACAGTCGGGCGCGTCAGGTGGAGCGAGCCCTTCGCGCCGAGCACGCCCAGGTCGAACGGCGGCACCTTGCCCGAAGCATTGCCGTAGCTGGCCATCAGGCCGAAGGGCGCCAGGCAGTCGAGCGAGCGCTCGAACGTCTCCTTGCCGACCGAGTCGTACACCGCCTTCACGCCGCGCCCGCCGGTGACGGTCTTCACCCGCGCAACGAAGTCCTCGCGGCGGTAATTGATGGCGTGGGCCGCGCCGTACTCGGCTGCCAGTGCGCACTTCTCGTCACTGCCTGCGGTGCCGATGAGCTGAAGGCCCAGCGCGCGCGCCCATTGGCACGCGATCAGGCCGACGCCGCCGGCCGCGGCATGGAACAGCACGAAGTCGCCCGGCTGCAGCCCGCCCTGCGGCAGTGTCTTCTTGAGCAAATACTGCGCGGTCAGGCCCTTGAGCATCATGGCCGCGCCGGTCTCGAAAGAAA
>NZ_JACDCU010000464.1 GCF_013817365.1 Methylibium sp.
ACGGTGTCCTCGTCGAAGGACTCCATGTCGAGCATTTCTTGCAGCGGCACGTAGGCCACTTCCTCAAGGCTGGTGAAACCCTCGGCGATGAGGATGTCGGCCACTTCGACGTCAACGTCAAGCTTGTCGACGAAGAGCTTGCGGATCGTCTCCGATTCCGTGGCCTGCTTGTCCTGCGACTCTTCGGCGCTCATGATGTTGATGCGCCAGCCGGTGAGCTCGGACGCCAGGCGCACGTTCTGGCCGCCGCGGCCGATGGCGATGGCGAGGTTCTCCTCGTCGACCACCACATCCATCGCGTGCTTTTCCTCGTCGACCACGATCGACTGCACATTGGCCGGAGCGAGCGCGCCGATCACGAACTGCGCCGGGTCATTCGACCACAGCACGATGTCCACGCGCTCGCCGGCGAGCTCGTTGGTGACGCCGTTGACGCGCGAGCCGCGCACGCCGACGCAGGTGCCGATCGGATCGACCCGCTTGTCGTAGGAGACCACGGCGATCTTGGCGCGCGAGCCGGCGTCGCGCGCACAGCTCTTGATCTCGAGCAGCCCCTGCTCCATCTCCGGCACCTCGTGGCGGAACAGCTCCATCATGAAGCCCGGCGCGCTGCGCGAGAGCATGATCTGCGGGCCCCTCTGGGTGGTGTCGACCTCCAGGATGAAGGCACGCACACGGTCACCCGTGCGCAGGTTTTCCTTGGCGATCATCTCGCTGCGCTTGAGACGCCCCTCGACCCGGCCGCTCTCGACGATCAGGTCGCCCTTGTCCAGGCGCTTGACGGTGCCGACGAAGACCTTGTCGCCGCGGGAAAGAAAATCGTTGAGCAGCTGCTCGCGTTCAGCGTCGCGGATCTTCTGCAGGATCACCTGCTTGGCCGCCTGCGCGCCAATGCGGCCGATCGAAACAGAGTCGATCTGCTCTTCGATGTAATCGCCCTCTTCGATGTCGGCGATTTGTTCCTGCGCCTCGAACAGCAGGATCTCCGAGTCGGGCAGCTGCAGGCCGGCCTCGTTGGGCACCACATGCCAGCGGCGGAAGGTTTCGTATTCGCCGGTGTCGCGATCGACCGCAACCCGGATGTCGGCCTCGCCACCCTGCAGCTTCTTGCTCGCCGAAGCCAACGCGGCCTCGACGGCGCCAAACACCACCTCGAGGTCGACACCCTTCTCGCGCGCAATCGCGTCTACGAAATCCAACAGTTCGCGGTTCATTCTTCGTGATCTCCCTGTTCCTGCACCGCTGTCCCGGCCGGTGCCTGCGCTTGCCGTGCACGGCCCTTGAAATCCACCACCGGCACCAGCCGAGCTTCGCGGACCTCGTCGAGTGCGAATCCCAGCACCTGATCTTCCTTGCCGTCGTTGAAATGCAGTGCCCAGCCTTCGCCGTGCGGCTGCACAACCCCTTCGAAGCGCTTGCGGCCCTGGAACGCCAGCTTGAGCGTGAGCGCGATGCGCTTGCCGGCAAAGCGCGCGTAGTCGGCGGGCTTCTTCAGCGGGCGATCGAGCCCCGGTGAAGACACCTCGAGCCGCGAGTAATCACAGCCCTCGACTTCCAGCACATACTGCAATTGCCGGGTCACTTTCTCGCAGTCGTCCACCGTCACGAACTCGCCCTCGCCCGTCTCATAGGTTTGGCCGGGCACGCGATCTATCAAGACACGCAGCAAACCCTGCGTGGCGCGCTCGCAATCCACCGGTTCGTAACCGAGCCCGGTGACGGTCTTTTCAACCGCAGCCTGCCAGTTCGACGACAAGGACACTGATCGATCTCTTTTGGTATCTGGCATCGTTCATCGGTTTTTCATCGGGGTTAACCCGCCGCGAAGATGCTGCTGCAAAGTGCTTCGACAAAAAAAATGGGCTGGAAATCCCCGGCCCAATTCATGGTCTAGTGAAAGGCGCATTGTAGCCATAGCGCCCACTACCGACAAGAGTCACGGGTGTCAAGAGCGGCTCATTCGTGCGCTGCCATGCCAAAATTTCAGGCCCTACACCCTCTGTTGGAGCCACCATGGGCTTTCTTGCCGGCAAGCGGCTGCTGATCACCGGAGTGCTCTCCAACCGCTCGATCGCCTACGGCATCGCCCGTGCCTGCCACCGCGAAGGTGCCGAACTCGCCTTCAGCTACCAAGGCGAGCGTTTCAAGGACCGCATCACCGAGTTCGCGCGGGATTTCGGCTCCGATCTGATCTTCGACTGCGATGTGGCCGAAGACGCGCAGATCGAACGCACCTTCGCCGGGCTGGCCACCGCCTGGCCAGAGGGTTTCGACGGCTTCGTGCATGCCATCGGCTTCGCGCCGCGCGAAGCCATTGCCGGCGACTTCCTCGAAGGCCTCTCGCGCGAGGCCTTCCGCATCGCCCACGACATCTCGGCCTACAGCTTCCCGGCCATGGCCAAGGCGGCGGCACCGCAGTTGCGTGACAAGGCCGCGCTACTGACCTTGACGTATCTGGGGGCGGAACGCGCCGTTCCCAGCTACAACACCATGGGTCTGGCCAAGGCCTCGCTGGAGGCCAGCGTGCGTTATCTGGCCACCAACCTGGGGCCAAAGGGCGTGCGGGTCAACGGCATCTCGGCCGGGCCGATCAAGACGCTCGCCGCTTCCGGCATCAAGGGCTTCGGCAAGATCCTCGAAGTGGTCGCGACCAATGCCCCGCTGCGCCGTAATGTGACGATCGACGACGTGGGCAACGTCGCCGCGTTCCTGCTCAGTGACCTGGCAGCCGGGGTGACCGCCGAGATCACCTACGTCGACGCCGGCTTCAGCCGGGTGGCCAGCGGGATGGTCGAGAGCTGACCCTGCCGAGGGCACCGGTGCTCAAGGCGATGCCGGCTGCGGCGCTGCGCGGAGCGAAGTAAAGGAGGAGGCTGTGCGCAGCACGGCCGGGGGACATGAGCGCAGCGCAGCGCCGCAGCCGGCTTCGCCGTCCCTCCCCGGTCAAGCCCTCACGCAGTCAACGTAGTACTGACGCTCCCCACCGTCCGCGCCGTCGACCTCGACCAGCCCATGCACGTCGGTG
>NZ_JACDCU010000104.1 GCF_013817365.1 Methylibium sp.
CCGCAAGCCCGAGCAGCACAGCGCAGTCGCCGCGCAGCGGCGACCGCCGCACCGGCGCGCCGCCGCACACCCGCCCACGGCTTTGCTTCAGCCGAACACCCCCATGGCAGCCCGGAAAAACATTCGCAAAGCGCCGACCCCAGCCGATCGAGCCTTGTCAACAATTCACGCCCCGTGACTCGCGCGAAACCCGGTGGACTTACTGAAATGCAAACTCTCGACACCATCGCCGCGCTAATCGACGCGCGTGCCGCCGACGCGGCCGAATTGCCGTATTTCATCGCCGCCGACAGCGCCCGGCAGATGAGCTATGGCGAACTGCAGCCCTCGTGTCGGCGCATCGCGGCGATGCTGGCGCGCGCCGGCCTGGGAAGCGGCGACACCGTCTCGCTGGTCATGCCCAATGGCCGGCAGACGGTGCGCGTGCTGCTCGGCGCGATGTACGGCGGCGGGTGCGTCAACCCGGTGAACCTGCTGTCGCAGCCCGAGCAGATGCTCTACGTGCTGGAGCACTCCGACTGCAAGCTGGTGGTCGCCGCGCCCGACTGGGCGCAGCGTGTGCAGGCGCTGCTGAGCCGGATCGAGCGCAAGGTGCAGCTGCTCGTCGTCGATCCGGATGGCGAGGCCATCGAAGGCGAGCGCGAGGCCGACTCGGGGCAGCCCGTCACGCCGCCGGCTGCCTCGTCGATGGCGCTGCTCATGTACACCTCGGGCACCACCGGCAAACCCAAGGGCGTGATGCTCACGCAATCGAACCTGTGCGCCAACGCGTGGGCGATCAGCGAGGAGCACCTTCTGCAGCGCGGCGACCGTGTGGCAGCCGTGCTGCCGCTTTATCACATCAACGCTTTTGCGGTGACGCTGCTGGCGCCGATCGCGCATGCCGGCGCACTGATCATGCCGGCGAAGTTTTCCACCGCGGGCTTCTGGCCCATGGTGGCGGCGCACCGCTGCACCTGGATCAACGTGGTGCCGACGATGATTTCCTATCTGATCGAAAGCGCGCCGGCTGAGAAGCCCCTCACGCACGGCGAACTGGCGGCGGTACGGTTCTGCCGTTCGGCCTCGGCTGCGCTGCCGCCCGAACACCACCGGGCCTTCGAGGACAAGTTCGGTGTCGGCATCATCGAAACCATGGGCCTCACTGAAACGGTGGCGCCCGCCTTCAGCAACCCGATCGAGCCGGCGCTGCGCAAGATCGGCTCGGTCGGGCGCGCCTCGGGTTGCGAGGCGCGCATCGTCGATGAGAGCGGCAAGGAACTGCCCGACGGCGAAACCGGCGAGCTCGTCATGCGCGGCCCGCAAGTGATGTCCGGGTACTACAAGAACCCCGAGGCCACCGCCGGGGCTTTCTTTCCCGAGGGCTGGCTGCGCTCGGGCGACCTCGGACGGCGCGACGCCGATGGTTTCTTCTTCGTCACCGGGCGCATCAAGGAGTTGATCATCAAGGGCGGCGAGAACATCGCGCCGCGCGAGATCGACGAGGCGCTGCTGCGCCACCCGGCCGTGCTGGACGCCGCTTCGGTCGGTATTCCCGACCGGCACTACGGCCAGGAGATCATGGCCTGCGTGATCCTGCGCGAGGGCGAGCAGTGCAGCGAAGAAGATCTGCGTGCCTTCTGCGGCGAGCATCTGGGCCGCTACAAGACGCCGAAGATCTTCCGCTTCGTGAGCGATCTGCCGCGCGGCCCGTCGGGCAAGGTGCAGCGTTTGAAATTGATCGATCTGGCGTCTGCCGACGAGCCGTCGTGAAGCCCGTCCTGCGGGCGCCGCCGGGTGCAACCGGCGGCATACTGGCGCCGTGAAAACCATTGCGGATGCGCCCTGGCTGATCCGGCTGCTGCCCTTTTTGCGCTGGTCGTCGCGGGTCGACCGGCGCACGCTGCGCTTCGATCTCATCGCCGGCCTCACCGGCGGCATCGTGCTGGTGCCGCAGGGCGTGGCCTTCGCCACCATCGCCGGCATGCCGCCGGAGTACGGCCTGTACGCGGCCATGGTGCCGGCCATTGTGGCGGCGCTGTGGGGCTCGTCGTGGCACCTGGTGTCGGGGCCGACGACCGCCATCTCCATCGTCATCTTCGCCACGATCAGCCCGCTCGCGGCGGCTGGCAGTGCCGAGTACGTGCGGCTCGTGCTCACGCTCACCTTCCTGGTGGGGGTGATCCAGCTTGCACTCGGCGTGTTCAGGCTGGGCACGCTGGTCAACTTCGTTTCGCACACGGTGGTGATCGGCTTCACGGCCGGCGCGGCGGTGCTCATCGCGATCAGCCAGGTGAAGAATTTCTTCGGCCTGCCAATTCCGCGCGGCGCCTCGGTGCTCGAGGTGATGACGGGTCTCGTGACCCAGTTGGACCGCATCAACCCCTTCATCACCGGCGTGGCGGTGATCACCGTGCTGGCCAGCGTGGCCACGAAGCGCTGGTGGCCGCGCCTGCCGCACATGATCTCGGCGATGCTCGCGGGCAGCCTGGCGGCGCTGGTGCTCAACCTGGTGTTCGGCGGTGCGGCACGCACGGGCATCACCAGCATCGGCGCGCTGTCGGTGGGCCTGCCACCGTTCTCGATGCCCGACTTTTCGCCCGGCACGCTCGAGCAGCTGATACCGATCGCCGTGGCCGTGGCATTGCTGGCCTTGACCGAAGCGGTCTCGATCGCGCGCGCCATCGCGGTCAAGGCCGAGCAGCGCATCGACGGCAACCAGGAGTTCATCGGCCAGGGGCTGTCCAACCTGATCGGGAGCTTTTTCTCGGGCTATGCCTCGAGCGGTTCGTTCAACCGCACGGGGCTGAACTACTCGTCAGGCGCTCGCACGCCGCTCGCGGCGGTGTTTTCGGCCATCTTCTTGTTGCTGATCGTGCTCTTCCTCGCGCCGCTGGCGAAGTACCTGCCAATTGCCGCGATGGCCGGCATCCTGTTCGTCGTCGCCTGGGGCCTCATCGACTTCCACCACATGGCCGAGATCGTGCGGGCCAGTCGTCAGGAAGCGGCTGTGCTGCTGGCCACGCTGATCGCCACGCTGACCCTGGAGCTCGAGTTCGCGATCTACATCGGCGTGCTGCTGTCGCTCATGCTCTACCTGAACCGCACGTCCAAACCGGGTCTGGAAGACGTGAAGCCGTTTCCGGGCCAGTGGCCTCCCGCCTTCAGCGCCGCGACCGGCCTGCCCGACTGCCCGCGGCTCAAGATGGTGCGCATCAACGGCTCGATCTTCTTCGGGGCGGTCAACCATCTGCAAGAGGCGCTGCAGCAGATCGACGAGCGCAACCCGGAACACCGGCACTTGCTGTTGGTGGGTTCGGGCATCAACTTCATCGACCTGGCCGGCGCACACATGCTGGTGCACGAGGCGCGGCGCCGGCGCGCGCTGGGCGGCGGCCTGTACCTCTTCCACATGAAGGACGAGCCGCTGCAGACGCTGCGCCGCAGCGGCGCCTATGACCAAATCGGGGCGGAGAACTTCTTCGCGCTCGGCGATGACGTCGTGAATGCGATCTATCGGCGGCTCGACACGCCCGCCTAGTGGGCGGCGTTCGTCCTGCTCGAGCGCGCTTTCGTGGACAAGTAGCAAGGAGCCGGCTTGTCGCGGCTCAACGTCCCGCCACGCCGGTCGGCTTGGCCGCCTCGATCAGCCCGCACAGCACGCGGCCGCCCGAGTTGCCCGACGGGTCGGACTTGAAGTCGTCTTCCTTCTCGTGGATGACCAGGCTGCGGCCGACCACCGAGGCCTTGCCGGCAGCGACGCTGAGCGAACGCGTCGTGTGCGTCGCCTTGGCGTTGCCGTCGGCGCCGGCCTTGATCATCGGTAGCACGCCCGCGTGGCCTTTCGGATCCCCCGGGTGGCTGTGGTTCTTGGTGTTCATGGGGTCGAAGTGGCCGCCGGTGGCGCCGAAGGGAATGATCTTGCCGGTGTCGGCTGCCGGGCCCGGCGCGCAATCCGGATTCTGGTGCACGTGCATGCCATGCTGGCCGGGCGTGAGACCCATCGCCTCGACGGCGATCTCCATCACGCCTTTCGATGTGTCGGTGAAGCGGGCCGTTCCTCCCGGCTTGCCGTCTGCGGTCTTGAGCATCGCGGTGGCGGTGCCGGGCTGCTGGGCCGATGCGCCCGAAGCGAGGATGAGCGTTGCGAATGTGGCGCAGAGAAGTCGTGAAATGGGCATGGTGGGCATCCTGTGATGAGCGGGCAAGCGGCCTGAGCCGGGCTGGCCCTCACCCCGACCCCCGGGGGAGAGGGAAAGACGGCAGCATTGCCGGCTTGCTGCGCAGCGGGCAAGAGCCGTTCCTGCACCATCCCCGCAGCGGCGGTGCCGCAATACAGGGGCAAAAGGTGGGTTCAACGGCAAATGCGCGCCGGGCCGCGATCCAGGTGCAGGTGGTCGGCGTGCGCGCGGTTGTAGTCGGGGCCGAGCACCGCATCGAAGAAGCGGCACGCGCCGCCGTGCACTTCGCTCAGGAAGCGCGCGGCGTCGTCGTCGCCTTGCCAGTCGCGGGCGACGCGCACGCGGCGGCCCCCTTCGAGCACGAAGCCGGCGACGTCGATCGCGTCGCCCGTGGCGTGGCGACTGCGCGGCGCGCCCGCGCGGCCGTAAAGGTTGCGGCAGGCATAGCTGCCGAAGTGCTCGAGCCGCACCACGTCGGCATGCAGATGCCTGCGCGCCGACGGCCGCACCACATGGCGCTCCCACAAGGCCAGCGTCACCGCGCTCGGACACGACAGCGCAAAGGCGCTGCCCACCGCCCATTGCTGCATGGCCTGCACGCGCACCGCGTTGCTCAGGCCGCAGCCCGGTGCCGGGGCAGTGTCGGGCAAAGGCTCGAAGCGCCAGCCGGCGCTGCTCAGCACGGCCAGGCAACGCTGGGGTGCCGTGGCCAGGCGGTCGAGCTTGTAGCGCGTCAACAGGTTGGGCGTCGCGTCGATGACCAGGGGCGCCCACGGGTTCCAGCGGTCCGGCACGCGCCACACGCCGGCGGCAAGGGCAAGGCCCGACGCCAGCGCGGCGACGAGAGCCAGCGCGAGCAGGACTCTCACCGTGCCGCGGCGGCGCGCCGGCTTTCAGGGAAATGTGGCGCTGGCACTTTCCTTGATCCCCGCGGGGGACGGGCGCCGCAAGGCGGCGTCCTCGGAGCGCTCAAATGGCCCCGACGCTGCCTGTCACCGGCAGCACGATGCCGGTGATGTAGCCCGAGCAGGACGGCGCTGCCAGAAACACATACGCCGGCGACAGTTCTTCGGGCTGCGCCGCGCGCTTCATGTCGGTCTTCTTGCCGAAGTCCTTGACCTTGTCGGCCGGCGAATCGGCCGGATTCAGCGGTGTCCACACCGGTCCCGGCGCGACCGCGTTGACGCGGATGCCTTTTTCCAGCAGGTTGGACGCGAGCGCTTTGGTGAAGGCGTGGATGGCGCCCTTGGTGGTCGAGTAGTCGAGCAGCCGCGCGCTGCCTTCCAGGCCGGTCACCGAGCCGGTGTTGATGATCGAAGCCCCTTGCTTCAGGTGCGGCAACGCGGCCTTGGCCATGTGGAAGTAACCGTACACGTTGGTGCGCAGCGTTTCGTCGAAGCGCTCCTCGGTGATGTCTTCCAGCGATTCGGCGTGTTCCTGGAAGGCGGCGTTGTTGACCAGCACGTCGAGTTGGCCGAATTCGTCCACGGTTTGCTGCACGGCCTGCTTGCAGAAACCCGCGTCCTTCACGTCACCGGGGATCAGCAGGCAGCGACGGCCTTCGGCCTCGATGCAGCGCGCAGTCTTCCGTGCGTCTTCGTGCTCGTCGAGGTAGACGATGGCCACGTCGGCGCCTTCGCGGGCATACAGCACAGCCACCGCGCGCCCGATACCGGAATCGCCGCCGGTGATGAGCGCCACGCGGTCCTGCAGCTTGTGGCTGCCTTCGTAATCGGGCGCCATGAATCGCGGCTCGAGTTCGAGTTCGGCCTCGAGCCCCGGCTTGGCCAGGTGCTGTGCCGGCATTTCGCTGGGCTGCTCGCGCGCGCCGGCCTGAACGGCGGGCTTGGCCTGCTTGCCTTGCTGGCTTTTATCTTTGGACTTCGCGGCATCCTTGCTGTCTTGTTCGCACTGAATGCCGCGCTGCTTTTCGGCGACGCCGCTCGTGTCGGTTTCGGGGGGGTCGGTCTTGGTCATGTTGTGGCCTTTGTCGGTCAGCGAGCGCTTGACCGCGCCGCTCAATCGTCGTCCAGCAGATCGCCGGAGCCGTCGGCCAGTTCGGCCATGAGGTCTTCCCTGCGCGTCGACATCTGCTCGCCGAGGCTTTCGAGGTCCACGCCGGCTTCGCGCAGCCGCGGGAAGATCTCGTTCTCCTCTTCCTCCACGTGTTGGCTGACCGATTCCTCGAGCAGCCGGACGCGGTCGTCGAACAGCTCGTCGAAGGGCTTCATCGTGAGCAACTCGTCGATCAGGTCACGCACGCTGTCGTGTTCGATCTGCGCCTCGTCGATCACGTCCTCGTCGTCGAGCACGCGGCGAGCGGCGGGGTAGAAGAATTCGTCCTCGATGTGGGCGTGCACGGTGAGGAGCAGGCAGATCTCCTCGACCACGTGCTGCTTGTCGGCATCGTCCGCTTCGGCGGTGACGAGTTCGGTGTAGTTTTCAAACAGGCGCTGAACGCGGTCGTGGTCGGCGCTGAGGAGCTCGAGCGCGTCGGTTGATTCTTCTGCGGTTTCTCGCGCTGCGGGGGTCGCGGGGTTGAGCGAAGGCATGTGAGGCTCCCTGGTTGGCGCAGCGCACGGCGCCGGCTGGAAAGGTTTGGCAAGCGGCATGCCTCTGGCTCGCGCAAGGGTGCCGTCAGGCGGTTTTTCGATCGCGGGGCACTAGCTTTCACGACCGAAGGCCGTGCGGCAAAACTTACAAGACGCGGCAGGATCTCGCTCAAGTTGCCGCGACATGCCGACGCTCACGCGCCGAGTTGCGTGAAGCTCATGGCACCCGCAGCTTCCAGGGGATGCGCCCGCCATCCAGCCACTGCCGGGCCGTCGCCCACCCGACTTGCACCGCGGCATCGCTGCTCTTGCGGTAACACTCGGGGCCGCAAGGCACGGTGAACGGCTGCACGGCGCTGTCGGGATGCTCGATCGTGATGTGCGACTCCCAGACTTGCACGTCATCCAGGAAGCAAACACTCGCGCGCATCGTGAAACCGCCCAGGGTTTCGGTGCGGACGATCGGTGCAGCGAGAGATTCGATTTCCGGCATGAATGCCTCACTGAATTCGTTGAACTCAGTATGCGTGCGCTCAGGTGCTATGAGGCGCCGCACTTTCCGGCAGACCGGAAAAAAAGCCCCGGACCCAGCCCGCCTCAAGCGGAGGGAGGGAGGGGGAGACACAGACGGGTGGTTGATTGCCCGGGGCTTGAATAACCAAGTGAGCAAACCGTGTGCCAATGGCGCAGCCCGCAAAATGCCGCCGCATGGAGCAAGTCGATGTGATCGTGGTCGGCGCGGGGGTGGTGGGCCTGGCCGTGGCGCGGGCGCTTGCGCTGCGCGGCCTGGAGACGCTGGTGCTGGAGCGCGAACGCACCATCGGCACCGGCATCAGCTCGCGCAACAGCGAGGTGGTGCACGCCGGCTTGTACTACCCGAGCGGCTCGCTCAAGGCGCGCCTGTGCGTGGCGGGCCGTGGTGCGCTCTACGACTACTGCGCCGAGCGCGGCGTCGGTCATCGGCGCTGCGGCAAGCTGATCGTCGCCACCACTGAGGCGCAATGTGCGCCGCTGGCTGCGCTCGAGCGCCAGGGCCGGGCCAACGGCGTGCAGGACCTGCAGTCACTGAACCGCGCGCAGGCGCAGGCGCTGGAGCCGCAGTTGCAGTGCGTCGCCGCGCTGCTGTCGCCCTCCACCGGCATCGTCGACAGCCACGCGCTGATGCATTCGCTCCAGGGCGATCTGGAGCGTGCCGGCGGCGTGGTCGCGCTGGGCACCCCGGTGAGCAGCATCTTCGCCGGCGCACCGCATGTCGTGCAGGCGGGCGGCATGGAGATCGCCGCGCGCGTCGTCGTCAATGCGGCCGGGCTGTTCGCACCGGCGCTGGCCGCCCGCATCCAAGGCCTTGCGCCCGCCAGCCAGCCGGTCGGGCGCTTCGCCAAGGGCCACTACTTCAGCCTGGCCGGCCGGCCGCCGTTCTCGCGGCTGATCTATCCGCTGCCCGAAGCCGCCGGCCTGGGCGTGCACCTGACGCTCGACTTGGCGGGGCAGGTGCGCATCGGCCCGGACGTCGAATGGGTCGAGCCCGATGCCGAAGGCGGGCTCGACTACCGTGTCGACATCACGCGCGCGGCGGGTTTCGAGACGGAGATCCGCCGCTACTGGCCGGGGCTGCCCGCCGGAGCTCTGCAGCCGGCCTACACCGGCGTGCGGCCCAAGCTGCAAAGCCCCGGCGAGCCGGCGCAGGACTTCCGCATCGACGGCCCCGGCGAGCACGGCATCGACGGCCTCGTCAACCTGTTCGGCATCGAGTCGCCCGGCCTGACGGCCTGCCTGGCGCTGGCGGAGGAAGTGCTGGCTCGGCTGGGGCGCTGAGCCGCGCCGGCCGGCTCGGCTCGCGGCGCCCCCGCGCCGCCGTGGGGCGTTTCAGCGCTCGCGCGTCAGCGGCACGAATCGCACCGCCAGCACATTGCGCGTGACGGTCTGGCCGTCGTCGCCCTTGCGCATCAGCAAGAGTTCCTGCCCGTCTGCCTGCGAGCCGACCGGCGCAATCAACTGCCCGCCGCGCGCGAGCTGATCGATCAGCGGCTGCGGCATCTGCTCGGGCGCGGCGGTGACGATGATCGCGTCGAAGGGCGCCGCCTCGGGCCAACCGCGATGGCCGTCGCCGATGCGCGCCTCGATGTTGCCGTAGCCCAGCGCCTTCAGCAGCACGGCGGCGCGCTCGCCCAGCGGCCGCACGATCTCGATCGTGTACACGCGCTCGACCAGTTCGGCCAGCACGGCGGTCTGGTAGCCCGAGCCGGTGCCGATCTCGAGCACGCGGTCACCGGGCCGGGTGTCGAGCAGGTCGGTCATGAGCGCGACGACCGAGGGCTGGGAGATGGTCTGCTCATGGCCGATCGGCAGCGCCCGGTTCTCGTAGGCGCGGTGCATCACGGACATCGGCATGAAGCGGTGGCGCGGCACCTTGCGCAAGGCGTCGAGGACGCGCGGGTCGAGCGTGGCGCGGCCGGTCATGGAGCCGATGTCGGCCAGGTCGCGCTCGACCTCGGCCACCAGGCGCTCGCGGTCCGCGGCAAAGGCATCGACGGCCTGCGCGCCCGCGCACAACGGGCTTCCTGCGCCGCCAGCCAGGAGGGTGCGTCGCGTGATCATGGCCGTGGCGTTCCGCTCATGCGTTTCAGTCTAGGACGGCGCACGAGCGCGCGGCGAGCAGGACGAGGCGCCCTCGTCGGCAGCACAGGAAACGTCGGTCGGTCGTCGAGGCAAGCCGCTCGGGTCGAACTCGAAGGTGCTCGAAATGGCAGCACCCGGCGAAGCGCGCGACTGCAACGACCGGCGTTGCGCCACAGTGCCGCGCCTCGCATCGCGCTGCCTCGGGGCCGCAGCGCGGCGCACGCTTCCTACACTGGTCCGGGCCTGACGCCGATGCGAGGAAAACGATGCTCGATTGCCCCGATGAAACACAGCCCCCGATGGTTGCCGACCTGGCGCCGGCCGATGGCAGGAATGCCCCAGCCACCCTTGTTTCGAGCGGGCGAACCGACGGCCTCGTCGAGCACTGCGCCGCGCAGTCGCTGCGGCGCCAGGACGCCGGCATTCACTACCGCTCATACCCAATTGCGTTCGATCAGCTAAGAATGCCGAGATCGATCGGGCCCTGCAAGGGTAGGCAATCGGTCCGTTGCGGACGTTCGAGGCGCGTTGCTGTTGCTTTGCGGATGTTGTGCGGGAGCAAAGCCGCGGGCGGGCGGCGGGCTTCGCTTCGGTGCGGCGGTCGGCCCTGCGGGCCGACTGCGCTGCGCTGCTCGGTCTCGTGGCCGCGTCGCGGAACTC
>NZ_JACDCU010000465.1 GCF_013817365.1 Methylibium sp.
GTCTGACCCGTCCGAACGCCGTTCTAACCAATCAACCAACACCGAGAGAAACCAAATGTCATCCGTCACTGTCTACGACTCGCAGCCTAACGGGCTGGCCAACTACACCGCCGATCAGATCGACCTACTCAAGCGGACGATCTGCGCCGGATCCACCGACGACGAGTTCGCGTTGTTTGTCAGCCAATGCAAGCGCCTGCGCCTCGACCCGTTCGCGCGGCAAATCTTCGCGGTGAAGCGCTGGGACAACAAGGCCGGGCGCGAAGTCATGGCCGTGCAGGTGTCGATCGATGGCTTCCGCCTCGTCGCTGAGCGCAGCGGCAAGTACGCCGGCCAGGTCGGGCCGCAGTGGTGCGGCGAGGATGGCGCCTGGAAGGACGTCTGGCTGTCGAAGGACTGGCCCGCTGCCGCGCGCGTCGGCGTCATCCGCTCGGACTTCCGCGAGCCGTGCTACGCCGTCGCCTGCTGGGCCAGCTACGCGCAGATCAAGAAGGACGGCGCGCCCATGGCGATGTGGGCGAAGATGCCCGACCTCATGCTGGCCAAGTGCGCCGAATCGCTGGCGCTGCGCAAGGCGTTCCCGCAGGAGTTGTCGGGTGTCTACGGTGAGGTCGAAATGCAGCAGGCGGCGAACGAGCCGCAGCGCGAGAAGGTCGCCACCGTCACCGGCGAAGTGCTGACCAAGAAGCCGGAATGGTCGGACGAGCAGAAGGCCGAGGCCGGCGCTATCCGTCAGACGATCGGTGAAGTCGGCGGCAATCCAGCCGACGCCGAAGCCGTCGCGCTCTGGAAGCGCATGAAGTACGACGCGCCATCGGACGTGATCGACGCGCTCGGCGTCCTTCGCGCGAAGTGGACGGACATTGCCGAGCAAGCGGCCGAAGCGGTGGAGGCCAAGCCGTGAGCGCCAACGTCAATCGCGTTTTCTTGATCGGCAACTGCACCCGCGATCCGCAGGTGAAGATGATCTCGGGCGACCGCGCCGTCGCCAACTTCGGCTTGGCCATCAACGAGCGCTGGAAGGACAAGGACGGGCAGCAGAAGGAGTCGACGGTGTTCGTCGATTGCGAGGCGTGGGGCCGCACCGCCGAGTTGGTCGGCCAGTACGTGATCAAGGGCAAGCCGCTGTTCGTCGAGGGGAAACTCAAGCTCGACACCTGGGACGACAAGGACGGCGGGAAGCGATCGAAACTCAAGGTCGTTGTCGACAGTGTGCAATTCCTGGGCAGCAAGTCGTCGGGTGATGCCGGCGGCGAGGACCACCACGAGCCGGCCGCGCCGGCTGCTGCTCCGGCATCCGCGCAGGCTCGTGCTCCGCAGGTTCCGAAGCCAGTCGCCGGCAAGGGCGCGGCCGTCGAGGATGAGATCCCGTTCGCGCGGTTCGACCCATGACGGCGCATGCATCGCACGCGATGCACGCCAACAGCTTATCGGCGTTCGGTCAGATCAACCTGGCCGAGCGCGAGGCTCTGGTGCTGTCGTGCTTCCTCCTGTCGGCGGCACCATTGAGCGACCGCGAGGTAATGCAGCGCCTCGGCTTCACGGAGGGCAACCACGTGCGGCCACGAATTTCTGGACTCGTGGCACGTGGCCTGCTGTGCGAGATCGGCAACGCCAAGGACGCGGACACCGGCCGCACGGTGCGTGTCTGCATCCCGACCAGCGTCGCACGCAGGGCGGCACCGTGATCCACCTCAGCAACCTGCCGCTGCCGTGTCCGGTGAACCAGATGTATCGCGCGCTGCCGATCCGCGTCCGGGGGCGGACCATTGCCAGGCAAGTGCTGTCAAAGCGGGCGCGCGTGCGGCGCGATCTCGTCGTCGCCGCGATCTGGCAGCAACTTGGCGGGCGTCCCGTCGCCATGACGGGCATGGTCCAGGCGACGTACACGATCACGCCGCGCGACCGGCGCACGCCCGATGTCGACGCCTACGAGAAGCACCTCCTCGACTGCATGGCCCATGCGGGCGTCTACCTGAACGACAAGCAGGTGGCCCACGTGTCCAAGGAACGGCTGCAGCCGTCGTTCCCCGGCCATGTCGACGTGCAGGTGTGGCAGGTGGGCGAATGACCTGGGTCAGCGCATCCATTCGCCGCCTCGACGGCGAGCCGATCCCCGATGGCGCCGGCCGCTGCGCCTGCGAGCCGCGCAGGGGCGCGCATCGCTGGACGTTCCTGGGTGAAGCCGTCGACCATGACGGCGTGGTCCATCGCTGGGGCCTGTGCTGCGCCAAGGCGGCGGCGATGGCCGCCAAGTTCCGCCTGCCCTTTCCCCTGACCAGCGCGACGGCGCCGGAGGTTACCAAGTGAGGATACGCTCAGTCAAACCGGAAGCCTGGTCGGACGAGAAGTTGGCCCGCCTCTCCGAGCCGTCGCTCATCCTGGCGATCGGCCTCCTGAACTACGCCGATGACGAGGGCTACTTCAATGCCAACGAGGCGCTGATCAAGGCCGCCGTGTTCCCGCTGCGCGAGCCGAGCTTGAGCGTCCAGCGCATGCTCTCCGAGTTGGTGGACATCGGCTATGTGAGAATCGGTATCACGGAGGACGGTCGCCGGGTCGGAATCGTCGTCCACTTCCGTGATCACCAGAAGATCAGCCACGCTCAGCCGAGTCGCCTCAAGCACTTGGTGAAGTTCACGACTGAATCACTTAACGTTCCAACTGATGTCACTGAACGTTCAGTGAACGTTCCGGAAAAGTCGCGGAACGTTCCGGAAAATCCCGCCCTGATCAGGGATCAGGGAACAGGGATCAGGGAAGGGAAGGGAGCGCTCCCACACACGGAGGAAGAGGGATCGGCCGATTTCGATTCGCCACGTCAAGCGCTCCCGTTGACCGACGCCCAGCGCCTCGGATGGCTCAAGCGCAAGCGGGCATGGGTCAGCGCTCCGAGCGACGAGGCGGCGTGGCTGGGCATGCTCAAGGACTTCGGCCCCCAGGCGGTCGACACGGCCATCGAGCACCTGCGCCGAGCGAACCCGGCCAAGAAGTACGTCGACGCCGGGGACGTGCAGA
>NZ_JACDCU010000466.1 GCF_013817365.1 Methylibium sp.
TCAGCCGCGTCGTCACCACGATGCAAACCCCGCGCGGCCCGCTGCAGGTTTCGCACAGTGCCGTGCCGGTGCTGGACGCGGCGGGCCGCTTCGCCGGCTACCGCGGCACGGCGCGCGATGTGAGCGCGGCCTTGACGTCGGCAGGTGCCGCGCACCGCAACGAAGCGCTGCTGCGCCGGCTGGCGACCCAAGTGCCAGGCGTGCTGTTCAGTTTTCGCGCGGGCGCCGACGGGCATACGGAATACCCGTTCGTCAGCGAAGGTGCCGAGCGCGTGTTCGGCCTGCCGGCCGCCGAACTGCAGGCGGACGCGAACGCCTTCTTCCGGCGCGTGTGGCCTGATGACCTGCCGGCGCTGCGCACCGCCATCGCCGATTGCGCAGCGCGCGGCGCGCCGCTGGAGCACGCCTTTCGGCTCACGTTGAAGGACGGCACGCAGCGCTGCGTCGAAACGCGCGCCGCGCCGACCGCACAGAGCGACGGCAGCGTGCTGTGGCACGGCTTCACCACCGACATCACCGAACGCCGCGCCACCGAGGCGGCGCTGCGCGAGCACGAGGAACGCTGGCAGCTGGCCGCAGCCGCGGCCGGCATCGGCATCGCGCAGTTCACCCTGGCCGACATGCGGATCGTGTTGGACGCGCAGGCTTGCATCAACCACGGCCTGGCCCATCCGCAGCCGCAATTCCTGCTCGCCGACTGGGTGGCCCAGATCGACGCGGCCGACCGCGAGGCCGCCCTGGCCGGCGTGCACGGCACGCTGGCCAGCGGTGCGCCCTTCGAGGGCCGCTACCGGATCCACCGGCCCGACGGCAGCATGCGTTGGCTGGAGTTCGTGTTGCGCGCCACCTTCGATGCCGGCAAGCGGCCCGACGGCGTGATCGGCACCTGCCGCGACGTGCACGAACAGCAAATCGCCACTGAGCTGCAGCGCGCCAAGCAGGAGGCCGAGCGTGCCAGCCGGGCCAAGACGCAGTTCCTGTCCCGCGTGAGCCACGAACTGCGCACGCCGCTCAACGGCATCCTCGGCTTCGCGCAACTGATGGCGCTCGACCGCGATCAGCCGCTCGCCGGCGAGCAGGCGCGGCGCCTTGCCAGCGTGCAGCGCGCCGGCCAACACCTGCTCGGACTGGTTGACGACGTGCTCGAACTCAGCCGCATCGAGCACTCCGAATTCACGCTGCAGATGCAGCCGGTCTCGCTGGATGCCGCGCTGGCCAGCGCCCTGAAGGGGGTGCAGCCGCTGGCCGAGAACGGCGGCGTGGCGCTCGACGCGCCGCCCCCGGGCGGGCAGTGGGTGCAGGGCGATGCGCGGGCGATCGAACAGGTGCTGATGAACCTGTTGTCCAACGCCATCCGCTTCAGCCGCCGCGGCGCTAGCGTCACGGTGCGCCTGGAGCCGGCCGGTCCGGCGGGCGAGCCGGTCGCCATCCACGTCGTCGACAGCGGTGCGGGCATCAGCCAGGCGCAGCAAAAGCGCCTGTTCCAGCCTTTCGAGCGGCTCGAACGCAGCGGCGACGAGCGGCGGCTGGTCGGCGGCAGCGGCCTGGGTCTGGTGATCGCGCATCAGCTGGTCACGGCGATGGGCGGGAGCATCTCGGTTCAGAGCGCGTCGAACGCCGGCTCGACCTTCAGCGTGCGTCTGGCGTCCAGCCCCGCACCGATCGACGACGCCACGGCAAACCTTGCGCCGCCACGGCCGCCGGCCGCTGCAGCGCCGCAGCGCGCCCAGCCGCGGCTGCTCTACATCGAAGACGAACTGCTCAACCAGATGCTGATGCAGGAAGTGCTGCGCGCGCGACCGGGCTGGCAGCTGCAACTCGCCTCCGACGGCGCCAGCGGCCTGGCGCTCGCACGGGCCGGCGGCTTCGATCTGCTGCTGATCGACATGAACCTGCCCGACACCAACGGCCTGGCGTTGATCCGCGCGCTGCGCGCCGCGCCGCAGACGGCCGCACTGCGCTGCATCGCGCTTTCGGCCGACGTGCTGGCCGAGCAGATCGCCGCCGCGCGTGCGGCCGGCTTCGACGACTACTGGACCAAGCCGATCGACGTGCGGCGCGTTCTCGCCGGCCTGGACGCCGCGCTCGGTCTCGCTGCCACGGCCTGAACGCCGCGCCACGCGACTCGACTTCGGCGGCAGACCCGGCGCCGCGGCCAAGCGACAAGACGCGTCGGGCGCGGCCACAAAAAAGCCCGGCGAACCGGGCTTGGAAAACCTAGCGCAGCCCTTGCGGGCCGACAGCTCACTTGAGGTGGCTGTTGATCATCTTGGTCATTTCGAACATGTCGGCCCGGGGCTTGCCGAAGATTTCCTTCAGCTTCGCATCGGCCACGATCACGCGCTTTTGTGTTGCGTCCTGCAGCTTGTTTTTCTTGATGTACTCCCAGACCTTCTTGGTCACGTCGGTGCGCGGCAAGGGCTTGTCGCCGACGATCGCGGCGAGTTGCGGGCTGGGGGTCATCGCCTTCATGAACGCCGCGTTCGGCGTGCGCTTGGTGGCGGGCTTCTTGGCTGCCGCCTTCTTGGCCGGCGCCTTTGTCGCGGGAGCCGCCTTCTTGGCCGGGGCCGCCTTCTTCGCGGGAGCCGCCTTCTTGGCCGGAGCCACCTTCTTCGCCGCCGCCTTTTTGGCGGGAGCCTTCTTCGCAGTTGCCATTTTGTTCACTCCATCAAGAGTTGTTGATGTGCCGGGTTCCGGGCGAGAGCCGCATGGACTCTCATTTCTCTCAGTGACCCTGCGCCGCGGATGGTACTGCTCGGGGTGTGCATTGAGAAGCAATTTGCCCGGAGAAAACGCGCTTTCAGCAGAGCGCAAGCCCTCATGTGTCGCGGCACGACATCAAAGCGGCGCACGCAGGCGTTTTCTACGACGTTATCCGTGTCATTGGAGGCAATTTAATTGCACACAATTGATCTATCGGCAGGCGGCTCGGACGTGCTTTGCCGCACACGCCGCGCGGCTGTTCCGGCTGCGCGACACTGGCCCGCTGCGGCCGCGCTCGTGCGCCGAGTCGGCCG
>NZ_JACDCU010000467.1 GCF_013817365.1 Methylibium sp.
AGCGCTTGCTCAGGCGCTGACCGAGCACCACTTGCATGCAGTCGCCCGCGGCGATGTACTCCTTGCAGCGCACGACCGCCGCCTCGAAGTCGGCCTTGGCGAACTCGCGCTCCACCGCGTGCGAGGCACCACGCCGGACCGCCGGCGCGCTCACGCTGTAGCGCAGTTGGTCGCTCAGTTCAGCCAGCCGCCGCTTGACTTTGAAGTAGGCCTCGGGCTGGCCGGGATCGGCATAGACGATGAGGTACAGACGCCCCGACAGGTTGTCGATGACGGCCAACTCTTCGGTCTGCAGCAAGAGGATGTCCGGCGTGCCGATGCCGCCTTCCTTGTGCACGCCGGCCAATTTCGGCTCCATGCAGCGCACCGCCTCGTAGCCGAAGTAGCCGGCCAGCCCGCCGCAGAAGCGCGGCAGGCCGGGCCGCAAGGCGACCTTGAAGCGGCGCTGGTAGCTTTCGATGAAATCGAGCGGGTTGCCCTCGTGCGTCTCGACCACCGCGCCGTCGGTGACGACCTCGCACCGCATGCCGGTGGCGCGCAGAAGAGTGCGCGCCGGCAAGCCGATGAAGGAGTAACGCCCGAAGCGCTCGCCACCGACCACGGACTCCAGCAGAAAGCTGAGCGGACGGCCACCGGCCAACTTGAGGTAGAGCGAGAGCGGCGTTTCCAGATCGGCGAAGGCCTCGCCGATCAGCGGGATGCGGTTGTGGCCTTGTGCGGCCAGGCTCTTGAATTCCAGTTCCGTGATCACGTCGGGGCCCTCCGCGGCCCGGCGCAAGCCGCCCCGAGGGAGCGTTGCGTCATGCGGTGTTCGCAAGCGAGGCGGCGGTCAGAACCGCGCGCCAGCGTGAGCCTCGATAGCGGGCGCGCTGATACGCGCGGGCTTCGGCTCAGTCGGCCCGGCGACGCCAGGGCCAGGCTCCCCGGTCGTGGGACCCCTTGATTTGCTTGCGCGACGTGAACATGCTGCAAAGTCTAGCAGCAGGGCCGGCGGTCGTTACGCCGCCAACCGCGCGCGCATCGCGTCGATAACGCCCTTGTAATTCGGCTGGCCGAAGATCGCGCTGCCGGCCACAAAGGTATCGGCCCCGGCGTCGGCGGCGGCGCGGATGTTGTCGGTCTTGATGCCGCCGTCGACCTCCAGCCGGATGTCGCGGCCGCTTTGTTCGATGAGCCGGCGCACGCGCTCGAGCTTCCTCAGCGTGCTCGGGATGAAGCTCTGGCCGCCGAAGCCGGGGTTCACGCTCATGAGCAGGATGAGATCGAGCTTGTCGCAGTCTTCGCCCAGCACCCACTCCAGCACGTCGAGCGGCGCGGCGGGGTTGAAGACCAGGCCGGCTTGGCAGCCCTCGGCCTTGATGAGCTGCAGAGTGCGGTCAACGTGGGTGCTGGCGTCGGGGTGAAAGCTCACCACGTCGGCCCCGGCACGGGCGAAGGCCTGCGCCAACGCATCCACCGGCTCAACCATCAAGTGCACGTCGATCGGCACGCGCGCGCCGTCGGCGGTGACGGCGTGCTTTCTCAGCGCCTCGCAAACCATCGGCCCGAAGGTGAGGTTGGGCACGTAATGGTTGTCCATCACATCGAAGTGGATCCAGTCGGCGCCGGCTGCGATGACGCTCTTGACCTCCTCGCCCAGGCGCGCGAAATCGGCCGAGAGCAGGCTCGGGGCGAGGCGAAAGGCGGGCGAATTGCGCATGATCGCGGTGCGTGGGAAGAGACGGCGCATTCTAGAGACGGCCCTGCCGCTTCGATACGCTCGCAGGAGCGCTCGAGCGATGAACAAGCCCGCAGGCGCTGCGCCTTGCGGTGACCCGGCCGAGGCGCAGCCTTCATAGAATGCCGCATGGCCCGCCCCGAGTTCACCGTCAGCGTCATCGCACGCTACCTGCCCGAGCAATCGGCTCCTGATCAACAGGCCTACGCCTTCGCTTACAGCGTGACCATCCTCAACAGCGGCGATGTCGCCGCCCAACTGATCGGCCGCCGCTGGCTCATCCACGACGCCACCGGCGTCACGCAGGAAGTGCGCGGCCTGGGCGTGGTCGGCCACCAGCCGCTGCTCAAGCCCGGCGAGCAGTTCGAATATCAAAGCTGGGCGCGCATCAAGGCGCCACGCGGGCGCATGCAGGGCACTTACTTTTGCATGAGCGCCGAGGCGCAGGCCTTCGAAGCCGAGATCGCGCCGTTCGAGCTGTCGCAGCAGTCGGCCTTGCACTGAACGTCAGAGCTTTCGTCGAGCGCTCCGCTCAGACGATTGCCGGCGGGCGCCTGTTGCGTAGACCGGGCGGCTTCATCTGGCTGCCAGCGGCAGGCTGACCGGCGCCGTCTGGGCGTCGGTGGCGGTTCGCGCGGCGCTCAGGAAGGCATCGAGCAGCGGCTCGCCGCTGAGCAGCCCGGCATCCTGGAAGTGGAACTCGGGATGCCACTGCACGCCGGCCACGAACAGCGAGCCGCGGGCGCGGATCGCCTCGACCATGCCGTCTTCCCGAGAGCGCGCTTCGATCACGAGGTCGGAGCCGAGGCGGTCTACCGCCTGGTGGTGGATGCTGTTGACACGCGCAGTCGTCACGTCGGGATAGAGGCTCGACAGCCTGGAGCCCGGCTCGAAGGCGATCTCGTGCTTGTGCTGGTCGTACAGATCGGCATCGACGTGCAGATGCGCGTCCGGCTGCTGCGTGCCGATGTCCTGGAACAGCGTGCCGCCGAAGGCCACGTTGATGAGCTGGCAGCCGCGGCAGATGCCGAGCACCGGTTTGCCCTTGGCGAGAAAACCGTCGAGCAGCTCGATCTCGTAGCGGTCGCGCACCGGATCGCCCGCCCATTCGGGGCGCAACGGCTGCTGGCCGTAGGTGGCAGGGCTCACGTCGGCGCCGCCTTGCAGCACCAGGCCGTCGAGCGCATCGACGTAGTGGGTCACCGAGATGCGCCGGCGCGAAATCTCGGCATCGAAGCCGAGCGTGGGCACCATGAAGACCAGCGCGCCGTGGCCCATGATCCAGTGCGCGATCGACTGC
>NZ_JACDCU010000468.1 GCF_013817365.1 Methylibium sp.
CTGCTGGCGCGCGGCCTCATTCCCAACCGCGACGCCACGCTGCGCCCGGGCATGTTCGCGCGTGTGAAGGTGCAGCTCGCCGAGCGCCCCGGCGCCGTGCTGGTGCCCGAAGAGGCGGTGGTGCCGCAGGCCGGCAAGGAGCTGCTGTTCAAGGTGGTGGACGGGCCCGACGGGCCGCTGTCGCAGCGCATCGAGGTGCGCACCGGCATCCGCCGCAATGGCGAGGTGGAGATCTTGGGCGGCCTGCGTGCCGGTGAGCGGATCGTCACCGCCGGCCAGTCGCGTCTGATGCGCGGCGACGGGCTGCAGTTGCGCGTGGTCGAGCTGGGCGGTGGCGCAGCGGGCCGCACGGCCGAACCGCCGGCGGTGCGGGCCTCCGGTGCGTCGGACGGTTCCGGCACAGGCAAGGGCAAGGCCCTGGCCCACCGCGCGGACTGATCCTCGCTGCCGAAAAAACCGGGCCGCCATGCAGCTTTCCGAAGTCGCCGTGCGCCGGCCGGTCTTTGCGACCGTGATGTCGCTGCTGCTCGTGCTGGTCGGTCTGGTGTCCTACCAGCGCCTGCAGGTGCGCGAGTACCCCAACATCGACGAGCCGGTGGTCACGGTGGCCACGCGCCTGGTCGGCGCCTCGTCGGAGGTGATCGAGTCGCAGGTCACCAAGATCCTCGAAGACTCCATCGCCGGCATCGACGGGGTGGACATCATCACCTCCATCTCGCGCTCCGAGCAAAGCCAGATCACGGTGCGCTTCAAGCTCGAGAAGGACCCCGACAACGCCGCCGCCGATGTGCGCGACCGCGCCTCCCGCGTGCGCGGCCGGCTGCCCGACGAGGTGGAGGAGCCGGTGATCACCAAGGTGGAGGCCGACGCCTCGCCGACCATCTGGCTCACCTTCAGCGGCGACACGCTTTCGCCGCTCGACGTGACCGACGTGCTCACGCGCCTGGTGCGCCCGCGCCTGCAGACCGTGCCTGGCGTGGCCGACGTGCGCATCAACGGCGACCGCACTTATTCCATGCGCGTGTGGCTCGATCCCGACCGCCTGGCCGCCTACCAGCTGACGGTGCAGGATGTCGAAGACGCGATCCGCGGCCAGAACCTCGAGGTGCCTGCGGGCCGCATCGAGAGCCAGCAACGCGAGTTCACGGTCACGGCGCGCACCGACCTCAACCGGCCGGCGCAGTTTGCCGACATCGCCATCAAGCGGGTCGCAAGCGGCCACACCGTGCGCCTGCGTGATGTAGCGCGCATCGAGGAGGCCGCGGCGCAGGAGCGCAGCAGCGTGCGCTTCAACGGGCAGCCGGCGGTTTCGCTCGGCGTGATCCGCAATGCCACTGCGAACCCGCTCGAGCTGGCCGCAGCCGTGCGCGCCGCGGTGCCGCAGATTCAGGAGGATCTGCCCGAGGGCCTGACGGTGCAGGTCGCCAACGACAACTCCATCTTCATCGAGCGCTCGATCGCCTCGGTGTACACCACCATCGCCGAAGCGGTGGCGCTGGTGGCACTGGTCGTGTTCGTGTTCCTGCGCACCTTGCGCGCCTCGATCATTCCGCTGGTCACCATCCCGGTGAGCCTGATCGGCGCCTTCATCCTCATCTCGCTGGCGGGCTTCAGCATCAACACGCTGACCTTGCTGGCGCTGGTGCTGGCGATCGGCCTGGTCGTCGATGACTCGATCGTCGTGCTGGAGAACATCTACCGCCACATCGAGGAGGGGCTGGAGCCGTTCCAGGCCGCGCTGAAGGGCGTGCGCGAGATCGGCTTTGCGGTGGTGGCGATGACGCTCACGCTGGCGGCCGTGTTCGCGCCGCTCGCCTTCACCCCCGGGCGCACCGGGCGGCTCTTCGCCGAGTTCGCCCTCACGCTGGCGGGCGCGGTGATCGTCTCCGGCTTTGTCGCACTCACGCTGAGCCCCATGATGTGCAGCAAGCTGCTGCGCCACAACCCCAAGCCGGGCCGTTTCGACCGTTTCATGGAGCGCGCGCTCGACGGCCTGACCCACGGCTACACGCGCGTGCTGCGCTGGACGCTGCTGCACCGCTGGGTGGTGATCGCGGTGATGGCCGCCTCCGCCGGCACGGCGGTATGGCTGTTCGGCAGCATGAAGAGCGAGCTGGCGCCGATGGAAGACCGCGGCACGATCTTCACGAACGTGAGCTCGCCCGACGGCGCCACGCTCGAATTCACTGCGCGCTACCTGCGGGAGATCGAACGCCTCGCCCTGCAAGACCCGGATGTCGACCGCGCCTTCATCATCGCCGGCAATCCGACGGTGGCGCAGGGCATCGCCATCATCCGCACCATCGACTGGGCCGAGCGCGAACGCAGCATCTTCGATGTGCTGGGCGGCCTGGCGCCCGACTTCATCGCGCTGCCCGGCGTGAACGCTTTTCCGGTCACGCCGCCCTCGCTTGGCGGCGGCTTCAGGGAGCGGCCGATCACCTTCGTGATCCTCACCTCCGACAGCTACGAGAACCTTGCTTCAGTGGCGCAGCGCATGCTGGCCGAGATGGGCAAGAACCCCGGCATCGTGCAGCCCGACATCGACCTGCGCCTCAACAAGCCCGAGATCTACATCTCCGTGGACCGCGACCGCGCGGCCGACGCCGGCGTGTCGGTGGACGCCGTGGCACGTACCATCGAGACCATGCTGGGCGGGCGCAACGTGACCCGCTACAAGCGCAATGCCGAGCAGTACGACGTGATCGTGCAGACCGACCTCAGCGGCCGCACGGTGCCGGCCGACATCGAAAAGCTTTTCGTGCGCGGCCGCGCCGATGCCGCCGGCAACGCGGCCATGATCCCGCTGGCCGCGCTGGTGAAGGTGGAGACCAGTGTGGCTCCGCGCGAGCTGAACCACTTCAACCAGCGCCGCTCGGTCAGCATCACCTGGCGCCCGGCTATGCGCTCGGCGAGGCGCTGGAGTTCATGGATGCCACGGCGGCCCAGGTGCTCGAGCCCGGCTATTCGACCGAGTTGAACGGCATCTCGCGGGAGTTCCGCACCTCCAGCGG
>NZ_JACDCU010000105.1 GCF_013817365.1 Methylibium sp.
GCGCGAGAGCACCGGCTGGCAGCTCACCGCCACCGGCAACGCTGCGCAGGGCTTCGAGCGCGTGCTGCTCGCCTGCAGCGCCGTCGAAGCTGCGCGCCTGGTCAAGCCCCATGCGCCGCAGTGGTCGGCGCTTGCCGAGGGACTGCGCCACGAGCCGATCGTCACCGTGCTTCTGAGAGCGCCGGGCGCACGGCTGCCGGCGCCCATGCTCGCGCTGGCCCCCGGCGGCGACATGCCGGCGCAGTACGTGTTCGACCTCGGGCAATTGCGCGACGGCGAGCGCGAACCGGCTGCGGCCGGGGTGCTGGCTTTCGTGATCAGCGGTGCGGCGGGCTGCGTCGAGCGTGGGCTCGGCATCACGGCGCAGCAAGTGCAGCGGCAGGCCACCGCGCAACTCGGCGCTCTGCTGCCGGGCCCGCCGCAGCTGCTACGCGTGCTGAGCGAGAAACGTGCGACTTTCCTCTGCACGCCGGCCCTTCGGCGCCCGCCGGCCGCCGTGGCCGACGGTCTGCAGGCCGCGGGCGACTACATCGACGGGCCTTATCCGGCAACGCTCGAAGGCGCGGTGCGCGCGGGGATCGCCGCGGCGCGCGCCGCTTGATACGGCGTCGCGTTCGAGCAGAACAAAAGCACAGGCGCCGGCCCGCAGAGCACTGAGCGCTGAGCGCTGAGACGCCTGCGATCGAACGTGGGTCCGGCATCAGCCGCAGTGACGCTGTGCCGCAGCGGCTACAAAGGCACCAACGCACCTTCCGCTGTGATGAACGCCGCCTCCACCGCATCCTGCGGCCGCAGCGCGCGGACCGCCTCGCGGTAGGTGGACAGCTGCTCGCGGTAGCCGGCCACATCCTGCGGCGAGTGCTGCAGCTTGTAGTCCAGCACCCACCAGACCGGGCCTGCGTCGGCGCGCAGCGCCACCAGGCGGTCGATGCGCAGCAGCTCGCCGTGCCAGGCCAGCGGCACCTCGTTGCCGGCCCAGGCGAACTGCGCGGGGTCGAAGAAGCGGCGACATGCCGGGCTGCTCAGCACCGCGCCGGCCAGCGCCGCGATGCGATCCTCTGCGGCCGTCGGCAAGCCGAACTCCGCTGCCGCTGCCATGGCAGATTGTGCGAGCAGTGCAGGCGCGGGCAGCCACTCGAGCACGCGATGAACAGCACGGCCGAGGCGCGCCGCCTCGCTGTCCGGCGTGCGGCCGGACGCTGAGCCTGCGGGTTGCTCCGCAACGGCGGCCCGGGCGCCGTTGCGCAGCCGCGGCAGCACACGCAACACGATCGGCGCTGCGTTACCGGCGTGAGCAGCAAGCGGCTCGGGCGCCGCAGCGAGCACCGCCACGCCCGCGTCGGCCAGCCGCTGCCAGGCGCTGATTCCGGTCGCCGCCCTGAGCGGCGCCGTCGCGCTGAGAACCAACTGCTCGCGGGCGCGCGTCATCGCGACATACAGCGCATTGAGTTCCTCGCGAGCCCGCCCGGCTTGTTCGGCCAGCATCAACGGCCGCAGCGAAGCCGGCAGCTTCGATTCGCTGGCAACGAAGGCGCAGCAATGCGGATGCGCAGCATCGGCGGGCCAGTCGATGAGAAGCGTCGCGTGTTCGGCTTTCGGGGCCTCCGGCGCGGTGTCGATCACGAACACCGCACGCGCCTCCAGTCCCTTGGCCCCGTGGATCGTCAACAGTTGCACTGCGTCGCGCTCTGCCTGCGGCGGCAGCAGGACGCGCCGGCGTTTGAGCGCGCGCACGAAGTTATAGGGCGTGGCATAGCGGCCGCCGTCCTGCAGCAGGGATTGGGCCAGCAGCGCATCGATTGCCGCCAGCCCCGCCGCGCGCCGGCTTTGCGGCAGTGCCGCCGCATAGCGCTCGTGCACTTGGCCCTCACTGAGGATGCGATCGAGCAGATCGTGCGGCGGCAGCGCCGCGGCAGCGTATGCCCAGCCGGGCAGCAAGGCACGGGCGCGCACCAGCGCCGGACACGTTTCGATCGATTCCATCGCCTCGCCAAGCAAGGCGGAATGCCACGAACTCTTCGCCGCGCGCGCGGCGAGCGCGAGCACGACCAACTCGTCATCGCCGGCACCGAACAGCGGGCTCCTGAGCACCTGCGCCAGCGCCAGGTCGTGCATCGGCGAAGCCAGCACGTCGAGCAGCGCCACCAGGTCGCGCACCTCGGGCGCGGCCATCAGCTCGCGCTGCTCCGGCGCCGCGTGCGCGATGCCGAGCTCGCGCAGTGCCTGCGCCACGAAGGCCAGCGGAGCGCGCTTGCGGCACAGCACCTGGATGTCGCCCGGCAGCCAGCCCTCGCGCTCGAGCAGCGCGGCGATTCGCGTCGCGACTTGCCGCGCCTCGATCAGGCGCAGCGCTTCCTCGGCCTCGACGCGCGGCGTAACGAGGCTGTCGCGCCAGGGCAGCGGTGTCGAATCACGCGACTTCCCTTCGAGCCGCGGCACCACCGCCAGCAGCGTCACGGCACCGTCGGGCTGCGTCACGTCGGTGGTGTGGGCGCGAAAGCCCTCGAAGCCCCCCTCGCTCTGCGCGCGCTCGAACACTGCATTGAGCGCCGCCAGCACGGCCAGGGCATTGCGCCGTGTGTGATCGCAGGCCAGACGCGCCGCGCCGAAGGCCTCGACGACGAAGTCGCGCGCCTGCGCGAACACGCGCGGGTCGGCACGGCGGAAGCGGTAGATGCTCTGCTTCGGATCGCCGACGATGAATACCGCCAGCGGCTGCTGGCCGCTGGCACCGCCGCCGGCGCCTGCGTAGCCGGCCAGCCAGGCATCGAGCGTGCGCCACTGCAGCGGGCTGGTGTCCTGGAACTCGTCGATCAGCAGGTGGCGCACGCGGGCGTCGAGCCGCTGCTGCAGCCAGCCGGAGAGCTGGGCGTCGCCGAGCAGCGCTTCGGCGCAGGTTTCCAGATCGGCCATGTCGGCCAGGCCGCGTTCGCGTTTGAGGTCGCGGTAGCTCGCCAGCAGCACGCGCGCGAGTCGCACCAGGCGTGCGTGGGTGGCATGCGCGGCTTGCTGGTCCACCGCCTGGCGGATGCGCGCGAGTGCCTCGCAAGCCTGCGACTGCAGGGGCCGCTCGCCCAGGCGCTTCTTCGGAGCGCCGGCAGCGGTGTGCAGTGCGCCGCACACCGCCTCGAAGGCGGCTTCGTCGTCGTTCTCGGCCAGGCCCGTTTCGAGCTCCGCAGCGGCCTGCAGTTGCAGCGACTTGCCCGAGGCGCCGAGTTCGCGGGCCAGTTGCCCCAGCAAGTCCACCAGGCCGGGCTCGCGCAACGCCGCAGCGGGGGTGGCAAGACCTTCGAACGCCGGCCACAGCGCTGCGGCTGCGGGCACGCTGGCCGCCAGCACACCGGCGGCGTCGGCGCGCTCGATTTCCACGCGTTGATCGAGCGCCGCTTCGAGCCACTGCTGCGCCACATGGCGACCTCGCTCGCGAACCAGTGCGGCGAAGTCCTCGCGCAGTTCAGTATCGGCAGCGACCGCCGAGAGAAAGCGGCGCCAGTACTGCGGCTGCAACTCGCTGCGCTCCTCGATCAGGTCGATTTCGCCGGCGAGGCCGAGCCGCTCCAGCGAGGCCAGAGGCGCTGCGCGCAGCAACTGGCTGAACCAGCCGTGGAAGGTGCGGATCTCGACCGGGCGGCCCCCGGCCAGCAGCCGCTCGTAAAGCACCCCGAGGCGAGGGGCAAGCGCGTGCGCCTCGGCGAGTGTGCAGCCGCGCTCCAGCAGCGCCTGCTCGCGCTCGTGGCCGCTTGCCAGCGCGAACTCGCGCAGCCAACCATGCAGGCGCTCACGCATCTCGCCGGCAGCCTTGCGGGTGAAGGTGATGGCCAGGATCTCCTGCGGCTCGGCGCCGGCCAGCAGCGCACGCACGATGCGCGAGACCAGCATCCAGGTCTTGCCGGCCCCCGCGCAAGCCTCGACGACGACGCTGCGGCGCGGATCGCAGGCCACGCGGTAGAAGTCGGCAGCCGCGACCAGCGCGCCGTCGAGGCGGTAGGCCAGATCGCGTGAAGCACGGGCGGCAGGCACGGCGTTCATCACTGGCCCTCGGCCGAATCAGCCGGCGTTTCGTCCCAGTGATCGCGACGGCACAGGCCGCGCGCGTTGCAGTGCTCGCAGGCCTTGCCCTCGCCCAGCGCCGGCAGCGCTGCACCGCCGCGCAAGCGTCCGTAGTCGGACGCGATGCCCTCCAGCAGCGACGCGGCGCTGGCCTGCACCTCGGCATGCGGCAGCAGGCTGACGCCCTTGCGCCCGTCGAGCGCGAGATAGGCCGCCTCGACACCGCCGGGCGCGAGGCCCTCTGACGCCTCGATCAAGGCCGCGTAGAAAGGCAGCTGCGTGTCTTCGAGCGGCTGCTTCAGCCGCTGGCGCAGCGCGGCGTTGCCGCTGGTCTTGTAGTCGACGACGCGCAAGCGGGTCTGCGCGCCCTCGCCTCGCCGGTCGACGCGGTCGAGCTGGCCGCGCAGCGTCACGTTCAGGTGGGCGAGCGCTGGCGGCGCGGTCTGCAATGCCAGCTCGGTGTCGCGCACGTGCAGTCCCTCGGCCTCTTCGCGGTGCAGCAGTTCGAGGTAGCGAGGGACGAGTTGCTCGAACCAGGCCGCATAGGGGAGGAAATCGGCATCGTCGCGGGCCAGGAGCGCCTGCTGCTCGTCTGCAATGCGGCGCAGCAACTCGGTATCAGAAACCGCCTCTGCGCTGTTGCGGCGGCGGTGAAAGTCCTGCAGCACCGCATGCAGCCAGGTGCCGTAGTCGCGCTTGTCGAGCGCATCGTCGAGCTCCTCCGGCTCGCCGAGCCGCAGCATGCGTTCGGCGAAGAAACGGTAGGGACAGGCGCGCAGCGCCTCGTAGGCCGTGGCGTTGAGCGTGTCCGGCAACAGCGCGGCCGCGCTTGGCGCAGGACGCGCAACCGGCCGCGCGGCGATCGCCTGCAGCTCGCGAGGGTCGGTCGCAGCACCGAGACGATGCCTGGCACGTTCGGCCGCGAACTGCAATCGCAGCAGCAGCGCGCTGGGCTGCAAGGGCTCACTGCCGTCGCGCCGGCGATGAAGGAACATGAGCTTCGGCGCTCGCAGCAACTGCGCGAAAGCGCCTTCCTCGGCGGCGCGTCGCTCGGCGCTGCCGGCCAGTCCCAGCGCCTGTGCGAGCGCATCGCCGAGCAGCGGCTGCGGCGCCGGCGCGGAGCCGAGTTGCGCTTCATCGGCCCCCGGGCAGACGATGGCCGCGAACGGCCGGAGCATCGCGCGCTGCAGCGGCGTGATGACGACCGCGGCGGCGCCCTCATCGGCGCCACGCGGCTTGAAAGCGATCTGCTCGAGCACCGATTCCGCCCAACGGCCGAACTCTGCGGCGTCGAAGCGGGCGCCTGCGGCCTGCTGCACCCAGGTCGTCGTCGGCTCGCCGTGCAGACGCAAGGCTTCAAGCACCTGTGCGCCGGCGGCGTCCTGCAGCAGCGCCTCCCACAGACCGGCCTGCTTCAAGGCAGCGCCCAGCCGCCCAAGCCATTCGGCCAGTGACAGGCGACGCGTCGCGCGCAGGGGCAGGGCGAGCGCGAGCCACGCTTGCCACACGGCAGCAGCCGACGGCTCGAGCCGTGCGGCATCGAGCTGGTGCAATGCACTGAGGGCACCGCGCCGACAGGCAGCTTCAAGCGCATCGAGGCCGGGCCAGTCGCCGCCGCTCGACTTGAGCCAATCGAGTAGTTCGTCCGTCGAGGCACGCGGCCGGGCGGCGCGCAACAAGCCGGCGACGCTCGCGCCGGCACGCGTGGTCGAAAGTTTCCAGCCGGTCTCGTCGTCGATCGGCACTTGCTGGCGCTCGAGCAGGGCGCGAACGCGCCGCACCAGCACGCGGTCGAGCGCGACCAGGGCGACGGGCTGCTCGCCGCGGGCAAGATGTGCCAGGACCTGCGCCGCGCTGCGCTGCGCCTCGTCTTCGAAGTCGCTGCAGCCAGTGACATGAATCACCCCATCGGCGAACGGCACCTCCAGCGACCGGCCCGCGTCGAGCCAGAGGACCGGCACGGCCGAGTGGGCCAGCAAGGAGGCGGTCAAGGGATCCGCGGCACCTGCACGCAATGCGACCCAGGCGGACGGCGCCAACGCATGCAGCGCGTCGGCGGCGTCGACAGCGGCCGTGGTCGACCATTCGAGCGCGAGCCGGGCAAGAGCACGTTCCTGTGCGCCGGGGCCGGGCCCTCCCGCCAACCGGGCGCGCGCTTCATCGGACCATGCCTCGCGTGACGACGGTGGCAACGCGAGCCGCACACGCGCCAGCGACTGGGCCGTTTCGACCAGCCGCGACAGCGCCAGCTCAAAGCCGGTCGTATCGCGCCGCGACCAGTCGGGCGCAGCGGCCGCAAGCAACTGGCCGGCCTGCAATCGATCGGAGACAGCATCGAAGCTGAGCGCGCTCGGCTCGGCCGCGAGCGGCGCGGCCAGGCTGGCCGCGAGCGTCTGCGTGGTTTCGAAGCGCGGCAGCCACAGCGCATTGCCCAGCCGGCTCCAGGCCGCACGCGCCAGCGGCAAGTGCTGCGCGAAAGGCAGCAGCACGATCACGTCCCTGAGCGCAAGGTCCGAACGCTGGGCGAATTGCTGGGTTTCGACGGCGAGCCAGGACCAGGCGGCAGAGGAATCGAGCGCGGCAGGCAGGGATCGCGCAGTCGCGGCGGGTTCGGTGTTCAAGGTGAAAGGGCGTTGACTGAAAACCAGACGATCATGCGGCCTCCTCTATCAAGCCCATAGCGCACCGGCGGTCAAGGGCGCTCACGTGGCGAAAAGCCTTGTGTCAAAATCATTTTGCCTCGGAGCCCGTGCGTGCCGCGCACGGCAGGCCGCGGTTGAAGGACACCACGATGGCCAGCGAACTGATCAAACACATCTCCGACTCGTCGTTCGACGCCGACGTGTTGAAGTCCGGCACCCCGGTGCTGGTCGACTACTGGGCCGAATGGTGCGGGCCGTGCAAGCAGATCGCCCCCATCCTCGATGAGGTGGCGCAGGCCTACGGCCCCAAGCTGCAGATCACCAAGATGAACGTCGACGAGAACCGTGAAGTGCCGGCCAAGTACGGCATTCGCGGCATCCCGACGCTGATGCTGTTCAAGGACGGCCAGCTGGCCGCCACCAAGGTCGGCGCCCTGTCGAAGTCGCAGTTGACGGCTTTCCTGGACGGCCACCTATAATCCGCAGCAATTGCCGGGGCAAGCGTTTTTCGCTGGTCCCGGGCACTGCCAGATTGCCGCCACGCCGCCACTTCGGTTTAGCGCGTAGGCCCGGCACCCCATCCCGGATTTTTCGACCCCTCTCGTCGCCGCGCAAGCGGCTCGACCCTGACCGCGAGCGGCGCGGCCGATTCCCTCGGCTTCTACCCGCCCGATCCCAGTGGCGCGCGATCAGCCCGCCACGACAGCACCCAGAGGTGCGCACCATGCATCTATCCGAACTCAAAGCCCAGCACATCTCCGAACTGATCAAGATGGCGGAAACGCTCGAGATCGAGAACAGCGGCCGCATGCGCAAGCAGGAGCTGATGTTCGCAATCATGAAAAAGCGCGCCAAGCAGGGCGAGCAGGTCTTCGGCGACGGCGTGCTCGAAGTGCTGCCCGACGGCTTCGGCTTCCTGCGCTCGCCCGAGGCCAGCTACCTGGCCTCGACCGACGATATCTACCTCTCGCCGAGCCAGATCCGCCGCTTCAACCTGCACACGGGTGACCTGATCGAAGGCGAAGTGCGTGTGCCCAAGGACGGTGAGCGCTACTTCGCGCTGGTCAAGGTGGACCACGTCAACGGGATCACCGCCGAGGAGAACAAGCAGAAGATCATGTTCGAGAACTTGACACCCTTGTTTCCCAAGGAGCAGTTCAAGCTCGAACGCGACATCAAGTCGGAAGAGAACATCACCAGCCGCATCATTGACCTGATCGCGCCGCTCGGCAAAGGCCAGCGCGCCCTGCTCGTCTCGGCGCCCAAGAGCGGCAAGACGGTGATGATGCAAAACCTCGCGCACGCGCTGATCGCCAACCACCCCGAGGTGCACCTGATCGTGCTGCTCGTCGACGAGCGCCCCGAGGAGGTCACCGACATGCAGCGCACGGTGCGCGGCGAGGTCATCAGTTCCACCTTCGACGAGCCGGCTGCGCGCCACGTGCAGGTTGCCGAGATGGTGATCGAGCGTGCCAAGCGCCTGGTCGAGTTGAAGAAGGACGTGATCATCCTGCTCGACTCCATCACCCGCCTGGCGCGCGCGTACAACAACGTGCTGCCGTCCTCGGGCAAGGTCCTCACGGGCGGCGTCGACGCCAACGCGCTGCAGCGCCCCAAGCGTTTCTTCGGCGCGGCGCGCAACATCGAGGAAGGCGGCTCGCTGACCATCATCGGCACCGCGCTGGTCGACACTGGCTCGCGCATGGACGAGGTGATCTACGAAGAGTTCAAAGGCACCGGCAACTGCGAGATCCACCTCGACCGCCGCATGGCCGAAAAGCGCGTGTACCCGTCGATCCTGCTCAACAAAAGCGGCACACGGCGCGAGGAGCTGCTGCTCAAGCCGGAGATCCTGCAAAAGACCTGGATCCTGCGAAAGCTGCTCTACCCGATGGACGAGATCGAGGCGATGGAATTCATCCTCGACAAGATGAAGGCCACCAAGACCAACCACGACTTCTTCGACATGATGCGAAGGGGCGGCTAGCTATAATTCGCGGTTTTTCCGCCTTCGGAAAGTGCGTCGCAGCGCGCGGCGTGGCTCCCGCACCAATGGATTCAGCGAGGATACAAAGATGAAAGACGGCATTCACCCCAACTACCGCGACGTGTGCTTCGTCGACATTTCCAACGGCTTCAAGTTCGTGACGCGTTCTTGCGCGCAGACCCGCGAGACGGTCAAGATGGACGATGGCCGCGAATTGCCGTTGTACAAGTTGGAGACCACGAGCGAGTCGCACGCGTTCTACACCGGCACCCAGAAGAGCATCGACTCCCTGGGCGGGCGCGTGGAGAAGTTCCGCAACAAGTTTGCGCACGTCGGCTTGAAGAAGTAAGCGCTGTGGCGGCATCCGCCCACGCTAAGGCAGCCTCGGCTGCCTTTTTTCTTGTCCGTGCGGGCGCAGCAGCGCGCCGCATATGCCGTGCCATCCGGCATGACGCCAGGCTCGGTGAGCGATGCATCGCCGATACACGGCTTTTCCTGCAAGATGCCGCCCTGTCGCCTGGCCCCGGTCCGCTTTGAACCTGCCCACCCCTGCCCTCGTCGCCCAGCGTGCCGCGCAGCGCCTGCCTCGCATGGTGCTGCTGCTGTTCTGCGCGGCCTATGTGCTGCCGGGTCTGTTCGGCCGCGACCCGTGGCGCAACGCCGACCTCAGCGCCTTCGGCTACATGCTGAGCCTGGCGCGCGGCGTGGCCGACCCGCTAATGCCGACGATCGCCGGCCTGCCGGCCGACGGCGCACTGCTGCCCTACTGGCTGGGCGCCGCTTCGATCGAACTGCTGGGGCCGCTGCTGGCCGCCGCGCCGGCCGCGCGGGTGCCTTTCGCCCTGCTGCTGATCGGCGTGCTGGTCTTCACCTGGTACAGCACCTACCACCTGGCACGCACCGAGGCGGCGCAGCCCCTGCCCTTCGCCTTCGGCGGCGAGGCCGCGCCGATCGATTACGCCCGCGCCATCGCCGACGGCGCTCTGCTCGCACTCATGGCCACCCTCGGCCTGCTGCAGCTCGGCCATGAGACGACGCCAGAACTCGTACAGCTCTTCGCGACCGCGCTCTTTCTTTATGCAATGGCGGCGAGCCCCTGGCGAGCGGCCAAGTCGCGCACCGCCGTGCTGATCGCCCTGCCGATGCTGGCTGCCAGCGGCGCCCCCAGCATCGGCCTGGGCTTCGCGGCCGCCGGGTTGGCCGTCAGTTTGCGATCGAGCTACCCGCAAGCCCGCAGCTTCGCGCTGTGG
>NZ_JACDCU010000469.1:0-537 GCF_013817365.1 Methylibium sp.
GAACGGATGGCTTCGGCGGCCAGGAACGACTTGCTGCGCTGGGTCGCTTCGGCCAAGACATCGAGGCGGTCCTTGACGTCGTCTTCAAGGCGGACGGTCATGGTCGTGGAATGTTGGGGCTCGCAGTGCTTGAATTGCGCAGCCCCCGGCCATGGCAGGGCCAATGTCTGCAACGCAGCCAAGTCGACCTTGGCGTAGATGGTCGTGGTCTGGACGGCGACGCGGCACTGAAGCAGATCGACGCCAGCACGCGGGCATCGGCGCGGCATGCGGTGATCGTGCTGCGCGACGAGGACAAGGCCGCGGCGCGCGCGCAGCTGCGCACGCCGCTGGTCTTCTCGGTGCACGAGGCCAAGGGGTTGGAGTATCCGCATGTCGTCTTGCTGGGCCTGGTGTCGGGCCAACGTGCGGCCTATGCCGAGGTTTGCGAAGGCGTGACGCCGCAGGACCTGCAGCGCGACGAACTCGACTACCGCCGCGCCAAGGACAAGGGCGACAAGTCGCTGGAGCTCTACAAGTTCTACGTCAACGCGCTGT
>NZ_JACDCU010000469.1:547-3008 GCF_013817365.1 Methylibium sp.
GTGCAGAGCCTGACGCTCATCGAAAGTGATACCGGTCATCCGCTGCTCGGCTTGCTGGGCCTCAATGTCGGCGTGGTCCGCACCGGTGCGACCGCTGCGTCGACCAAGGAAGAGTGGGCGCAGGAGGCGCGCAAGCTCGAACTGCAAGGCAAGCAAGAGCAGGCCCGCGCCATCCGCGAATCCTTCCTGCAAGGCAAGCCGGTGCCCTGGACGCCGTGGAGCCGAGAACTGATCGAAGATCTCGCGCCGAAGGCGCTGGACCGCGGCAACCCGAGTGCCAGGCTCAAGCAGACGCTGCTGGACTATGCCTTGTGGCACGGACAGCAGTTGTGGGTCGAGCAACTCGCCAAGGCGCAATTCCAACCCGCACGCGGCCTGGCGCCGGACGGCGACTTTGGCTGGATCGGCGACGCTGCGATGTTGGGCGTGCGGCTGACCGACAACGAGAAGCAGCAACAGCTCGCGTTGCGAGCAGTGGCTGCGGTTCGGCAGCGCCACCTGCAGCCTTACACGGCGAAGAATTTCAAGGACATCCTGCGTCTGTGCGACGTGCACACCGTCGATCATCAGACCCCTGCCGGCGCCACCCCGTTAATGCTCGCGGCAAGGGCCGGCAACGCGGTCTTGGTCGAAGCGCTGCTCGAGCGGGGCGCCGAGCCGAAGGCAGAGGACGAATTCGGGCAGACCGCCTGGCAGCACGCCGTGAACCGTGCCATCGAGGAGCCGGCCTTCGCCAAGAGTTCATTGGCGGCGATCTTCGACCGCCTGGCGCCGGCGGTGATCGACGTGCAGGTCGATGGCCGGCTGATCCGCATCGAGCGACACCAGGGCGAGTACTGGGTGCTGACGCTGATGCTGGCCGGGCTCAAGACCCAGTGGTCGTACTGCGCCGTGCGCTCGCAGCCGCCGTGGAAACTCGGCGAAGGCTATTTCGCCGAACAACTGCACCAGGTGCTCGAAGGCCTGCCGCCGCATCTGTGGAAAGAGAAGCGGCGCAAGCGCAGCTATGTCAATCAGGTGCTGGCCCGGGCCGAGGTCGAGAGTGGATACAAGCCGGCGCGCAAGCTGTGGGCACGCACACGCAACGGGCACTACCTGCTCAACCCCGGGATGCTCTTGCGAAACGGCGAGGGCTGGGTGCCGGTCTACGAGGCGCTCAGGTTGGACTGGATTGACCGCGGAACAGGAACCGACGAGCCGTACAACGTAAGGCCGGTGGCCAGAGTACAGAGGTTGAATGCGAGGCTCTTAGGCCAAGAGGTTGAGCTCTTCTGACCGCGCCGGCGCCACTGGACTCGGAAGGGGCACGGTGCTCAGGAGGACTTGTTGGCTGCGGCGATGTCGGGTTTGAAGTGACCGAATCTACGCTTTGAAATCCGGCATCCGGCATCCGGCATCCGGTCTTTGAAGCCGGCTTAGCGACAGGCCGCCCATCACGCGGTCATCGATGGCGTGCCAGGCTTCCACCGCTCTCGCTTCGGCGAAGTCGAAGTCGAAGAGCAACTTGGGCATTGGCGGATTCTGGGCGCTGCTCGGGACTCGGTGGCTGCGTATCCTGGCAGTGTCAATCCTTGACATTTCCTGATGGATTTTCGGGCATCGAGACCTTCCTGCGAAGGCGCATCTGCCATGGGCATGAACGTCAATCTGACCCCGAGTTGAAGACGCTCGTGCGTCGTAAGGTCGCGTCGGGCATGTACACGTCGGCCAGCGAGGTAGTCCGTGAAGCGCTGCGGCTGATGAAAGAGCAGGACCAGATGCGGGCCGTGCGGCTGGACCAGTTGCGCCAGGACGTGCGCAAGGGTCTGGAGAGCGGCCCGAGTGAGCCGTGGGATGCCGCGGCGATGAAGCAGCAGGGCCGCGCGCGGCGCGCGGCAGCCAAGGTCAAGGCGTAGGGTGTGGTCGTCCAGCGCCGGCCGCTGGCAGCGGAGGACATCGCGGCGGTCTGGGACCACATCGCCGACGACAACCTGCGTGCCGCGGACCGGTGGGCTGATCAGTTGGACTAGCATTTCCAGGTGCTGGCGACCCAGCCCCTCATGGGCCGTGCGCGAGACGAGTTGTCACCTGGGCTGCGCAGTTTTCCGTTCGGGCGCTATGTGATCGTCTACGAGCCCATCGATGGGGGCATCGATGTCGTCCGGTTGCTGCACTCGGCGCGCGATGTGGATGCCCAGTTCGGGGATCCTGGCGCGTAGGCTTGTGGATATTGGAAGCGTCGAATCGATGGTTTTCACGCCGGTTGATGGCCCGCCCACAACGCGATCTTCAGCGCTTCGGCGCCGCAGGGCAAGATGGGGTCGAGACCCGAATCGGCGGTTTGAAACCGATTTTCCGAGGCTGCTGTCTGGCGCCGCAACCCCGATGAGAAGTGACGAGAGGGAAGGGCGCCTCAAGCTTCGTCAGTGTTAGTATTACCGAGTAATACTTGGAGGTGCTATGGAAGCGACGTCGGTCACCA
>NZ_JACDCU010000470.1 GCF_013817365.1 Methylibium sp.
GGGTGAGCCTCCGGCTGGCGCCGCTGTGAAGACGCTGCACGTCGAGGCCGGCATGCACCTGTACGGCGGTGCCTTGCAGGTGGTCTTTCTGCTGCAGGGACTCAGGGCGCGCGGAGAGGAAGCCGTGCTCGTCTGCCCGCGCGGCAGCGCCATCGCGGCGGCGGCCCGGCAGCATGCGGCGCGCGTGCACGAGATCGATATGAAGGGCGACCTCGACATCGGCCTGATGGGCCGGCTGCGCCGCCTGATCCGCGCGGAGCGGCCCGACATCGTGCACCTGCACAGCCGGCGTGGCAGCGACCTGTGGGGCGGTGTCGCGGCGCGGCGCGAAGGTGTGCCGGCGGTGCTGAGCCGACGCGTCGACAACCCGGAGCCGCGCTGGTGGGTGTCGCGCAAGTACCGGCTCTATGCGCGCGTGATCGCCATCTCCAACGGCATCCGCGAAGTGCTGCTGGCCGAGGGCGTGCCGCCCGAGCGCGTGGTGTGCGTGCACAGCGCGGTCGATACGAAGCGGTATCGGCCCGGCCGCGCCGGCAGGGCCTGGTTGCGCACGGAATTCGGCCTGGCCGGCGACGAACTCACGCTTGCCATGGCCGCGCAGTTCATTGCCCGCAAGGGCCATCGCACGCTGCTCGCGGCGCTGCCTTCGGTGCTGGCGGCGCATCCGCGCACGCGGGTACTGCTGTTCGGCCAGGGGCCCGAGCTGGAGACGGTCCGCCGCCTCGTGAACCAGGCGGGGCTTGCCGAGCGCGTGGTGTTCGCCGGCTTTCGCAGCGATCTCGAGCGCGTGCTGCCCTGCGTCGATGTGATGGTGCACCCCGCAGAGATGGAAGGCCTGGGCGTGGCACTCCTGCAGGCTGCGGCCTGCGGGCTGCCGATCGTCGCCGGGCGTGCCGGCGGCATTCCCGAGATCGTTCGGCCGGGTCTCAACGGCGAGCTGATCGAGCCGGGCGATGCTGCGGCGCTGGCGGCTCACCTCGTGCGGCTGCTCGGGGACGAGGCACTGCGTGAGCGTTACGGCGCAGCCGGGCGGGAGCTGGCGCTGCGCGAGTTTTCGCTCGACGCCATGGTGGACGGCAACCGCGAGGTTTACCGTGCAGTGCTCGCGGCTCGTGCGCCGCGCTGAGCACGGCACTCGCTCACCCGCCGAACTCCCGGCGTCCCGCTCCTCCCGACAGGCTCCCTTGAGCGCCCGACGAGCCCCGCAAGCCAGCAAAGCCGAAGCCATCCCATGCACATCGCCTTCTTCGCAGAACAGCTCTACTACCTGCCGCAGTTCTCGCCCGTGATCCGCTGCCTGCTGGCGCGCGGCCACCGCGTCACCACACTGCTGAGGCTCGACGCGGCCCTGCGCGACATGCCCTTGCCTGCCTTCGAAACGCTAGTGCCGGCTCACACGCTCGTGCGCGTGGACACTGCGCGCGCGGCCTACGCCGAGCTGCGCGGGCTCGCGCCCGACTGGGCCGTGTTCGGCAGCTTTCTCGACCACGACGAGACGCTCGCTCCGAGCACGCGCAGCGCGCTGGTCTATCACGGCATCGGCGTGAAGACCGTGCTGTTCGATCCGCGCCTCAACGCCTTCGACCTGCGCTGCGTCGAATCGCAGCGAGTGCTCGATGAACTGGTGGCGCGCGATCCCGGCGCGCGTGCGCGGCTCGCACTGGTCGGTTTCGCCAAGCTCGACCCGCTGTTTGCGGGGCCGCCGCCCGACACAGCGCCCCACGGTGCAGCGCCGCACACCGCACTGCCCTTGGCCACGCCGAGCCCCGTCGCCGAGCCGGTTCTGCTCTACGCACCCACCTTCTATCCGTCGTCTCTGGAGCTGATGCCGAAGACCCTGAGCGCCCTAGCGCCCGGCGCGCGCTGGATCGTCAAGCCGCATTTCTTCACTTGGACGGTCAAGCAGTACGCCGGCCAGCGCGAGCGCCTGAAGGCCTGGGCGCGCGATCCGGCGGTCGAAGTGCTTGGGGCCGAGACCTACGACCTCGTGCCGCTGATGGCCCGGGCCGACGTGCTGGTCAGCGACGCGTCGAGCGCGCTGTTCGAGTTCGCGGCACTCGGCCGGCCGGTCGTGTGGTGCCGTTTCCTCAAGCTGCGCTGGAGCTACCGTGGGCTGCTGCGCTGGCGCTTCGATCGGCGCATGGACCCCAATACGACGCGCTACGAAACCGTGGCGCACTGCGTGGACCGCGCCGCCGATCTGCCGCAGGCGCTCGCGGAGGCAATCGCCGAGCGCAGGCGCACGGTCAGCCCCGATCGCCCGGAACGCGAAGCGCTCATCGAACACCTGATCGGGCCACGCGACGGCCGTGCCTCCGAGCGCATCGCCGACGAGCTGGAACGGCGGGCCCAGGCCGGACCGCCCGCCGTCACGGCACGCGCTTGATCACCTCGATGATCTCGGTCGTCGAGATCGAAGGCGTGCGCGGCAGGTAGACCACTTCGCAGATCCCCCGGAACTCGTCGAAGCGGCCCTGCCAGTCGTCGCCCATCACCAGTACGTCGGCGCGGTGCTGGCGCAGGTACTCCCCCTTCAGGGCCAGCGACTCCTCGACGAAGACCTCATCGACGCAGCGCAGCGCACCGATCAGCTTGAGGCGATCGTCCTCCGGATAGACGGGCCGTCGGCCTTTCTTGGAGAGGTTGAGGGCATCGGAGGACACGCCCACGATCAGCCGGTCGCCGAGTGCGCGGGCACGCTCGAGGATGCTGACGTGGCCGATGTGCAGCACGTCGAAGGTGCCGAAGGTGAGGATGCGGCGCATGCGGTCAGCGGGCGCGGTAGTCGCCGTCGAGGTTGTTGAAGCTGTGCTGCCGGCAGTACTCGAGGAAGGCCTCGTCGGCGGCATGCAGCTCGGCCGGCACGCGATTCGAATCGGTCTCGCGCTGCTGCGTCTGCCAGGCGAGCGAGGGGCGCACGTAGCCGTTCTCGAGCGAGAAGTCGATCGCCTCCTGGCTGATCTCGCCAGCGTCGAGGCCGCTGTAGAGCGCCTCGAACCAGAAGGA
>NZ_JACDCU010000106.1 GCF_013817365.1 Methylibium sp.
GTCTACGGGAGCCCAACAAAGCGCTCAAGCGCGGCGGCGTGGTGCGGCAGTTAAGTCTGTCGGCGATCGGCCTGGATCGCGGCGCTGCGCTCGTACTGATCTGCCGGCCCAGCCGGCTGACACCAGCCGTTTCTTGCATACGACAGCATGGCGCTGTCGATTGCCCGGCTTGCCAATGCAGCCCCACCTCAGAAACAAGGTACTCGACATGACCACCCATGCTGGCTGCGCCTTGCCAACGGGGGCGGCCTGGCCTCAATGTTGGCTGACGGGCATCCGCCGTAGACTATTACCAGCCCGAGCCCGGTGCCGCGCTCGCCCTTGGTCGTAATAAATGGCTCGAGACTACAAAGTGGTCGTCACCGTCAGCGACCTGACCGGCTACGGCCAGCGTAACGACATCGAGCGCGCGGTCGCGGCCGGCTTCGACCATCATCTGGTCAAACCGCTGAATCCCGATCAGCTGACCGCGCTGCTCGGCGGCGTCGCCCCGACGGTGAGGCATTGAACGTGCCGTCGCCGACCGCCAAGCCGCTGTCTGCGCGGGTCGCCGCGTTGCACAGTTACGGCGTGCTCGACACGCCGCGCGAGGCCGACTTCGACGACCTCGTCCAGCTCGCCAGCGAGATCTGCCAGACGCCGTTCTCGGTGGTCAACCTCATCGACGAGTCGCGCCAGTGGTTCAAGGCCGAAATCGGTTTCGGCGTGCGCGAAACGCCACTCGATAGTTCGATCTGTGCTCAGGTGATGCTCGAGCCCGACTTGGTGGAGATCGGCGACCTGACGCAGGACACGCGCTTTGCGTGCAACCCGCTGATCACCGCCGGACCGCAGTTGCGCTTCTATGCCGGCGCGCCGCTGACCACCGCTGAAGGGCACGTGCTGGGCACGCTGTGCGTACTCGACACCCAGCCGCGCCGACTCGAAGCGCGGCAGCGCGCGGCGTTGCGCGCGCTCGGCAACCAGGTGGTCGCTCAGCTCGAGGTGCGCCGCCAGGCGCGGCTGATGGCCGAGCGTGCCGAACGGCTGACCCAGTTGGCACGCGCGTCGCGCGCAATCAACGCCGAGTTGTCGCTCGATCGCATCGTCGCGTTGCTAACCGACGAGTCGCGAGCGCTGACCGGCGCGCTCGCGGCGACGGCGAGCGTGCCCGCAATGCCGTCGCGCGGCGCGGTGCTGGAGCACCGCAGCCCGCCGCCGGGCAGCGACGACGTCGCCGTACCGGAACCCGACGACGACACGCTGGCGGCCAGCGTGCGCAGCAGCAACCGCGCGCAACGCCGCGCGCCGTTGTCCGCGTCACAAGCCGGTCCGGCCAGCGGCGGCTGGCTCGGCGTGCCGCTGCTCGGCTCCGGCCAGCGCAACCTCGGCCTGCTGTACGCGGTGCACGCGCCGGGCGCGGCCTTCACCGACGCCGACGAGGCGGCCCTGACGCAGCTTGCCGCGGTGGCTGCGATCGGCATCGAGCACGCCACGCTCGTCGAGGCGCTGCTTGACCAAGACCGGCGCAAGGACGAGTACCTGGCCACCATCGCGCACGAACTGCGCAACCCGCTGGCACCGCTGCGCACCGGGCTCGAGCTGCTGCGCCGTGCCGGCACGCTGGACGAGGGGGCGCTGCGCACGCGCGACATGATGGAGCGCCAGGTCCTGCTCATGGTGCGGCTGGTCGATGACCTGCTCGACGCGTCGCGCGTCGGACAGGGCAAGCTGGCGCTGCGTACCGAGCGCCTGGTGCTGGCCGACGTGGTGCGCGAGGCGGTCGAGTCGAGCGCGCCGCTGGTCGAGGCCGCGGCGCATAAGCTGACGCTGCGCTTGCCGCAGCAGCCGGTGCAGCTCGCAGGCGACGCGATGCGGCTGGCGCAGGTGTTCGGCAACCTGCTGAACAACGCCGCAAAGTACACGCCGGCGGGCGGCAGCATCGAACTGCGAGCCACGGTGGCCGGCGCCGTCCTCAGCGTCACGGTTGCCGACAACGGCGCCGGCATCCCGCCGGAGATGCTCGACGCTGTGTTCAAGCTCTTCACGCAGGTCGGGCGCCACCAGGGCATGTCGCAAGGCGGCCTGGGAATCGGGCTGTCGCTGGCGCGCGAGATCGTCACGCTGCACGGGGGCACCCTCACCGCACACAGCGACGGCGTCGGCCGCGGCGCTGCGTTCACCGTGACGTTGCCGGTCGAAAAGGCGGCCGGCGACGCCGGCTAGCACGCCGCGGCGCGATGACCCCGGCGCCGGAGCGGCCGCCCGGTGTAGCCGGGTTCGTAGGTGACGACGGGAAACTGCGCCAGCAGCAAGCCCGCGGCGTGTCGGCCCGGGCGTCGGTGGCGATGCCGATGTCGGCGCTGCCGTCCAGCAGCAGTTTGGCCACCTGCTTGGGCGAGCCCTGGTGCAAATGAGCGCCACCCCGGGTCAGCGGTAGTCGATCAGCACCTTCATCATGAAGCGGTCGACCGTTAAAGACATGGTCTGGACTCTCTATGTCGAAACGACGGCATCGTGGGTGATGCTGTCAGGGTTGCGGCCCCGGTGTGTCCTGCTCGCAAGCGCCGCGCGCCCTGAATTCAGTATGTCGGCACCGGCGCGCCGAGCTTCAGCGAATGGTCACGAAATCGGAACACTGGTAGATGACGGCTCTTGAAGTCGTGCGTTCCGTCATGTCGCCATGACACCAGCCCTGGGGGCCTCTGGGAACCGAAGGTCTGTGCTGCCCCCGGTGGGCGTGAAGGCCCACTCGGTCAGCTGACGAGAGCCAGCATCGAGTCGGCTCACGAAGGTCACGGTCTTGGGGAGCGGTCACTCGATTGGCTTCGCCGATGAACGATAGCGATCAACCACGCCAATTGAGCCGCTGGCGATATGCAGATCATCACCGCCATCCTGGATAGGGGAGTCATCGAGAAGATCCTCACGCCGTCGTCGGTTCGAGTCTGAAGGAGCCGACCACCTCGGCGAGCGACGCAGCCTGGTTCTTCAGCGCGTCCGCGGCCGCGGCGGACTCCTCGACCAGCGCCGCATTTTGCTGCGTCGCCTGGTCCATCAGCGTTACTGCTTGATTGACTTCCTCGATGCCTTGGCTTTGCTGTTCGCTTGCGCTCGTGATCGCGCCAATGATGTCGCTGACCCGCTTCACGCTCATCACCACGTCGCGCATGGTGCTGCCCGCCTCGTCGACCAGCCGGGCGCCGGCCTCGACCTCATCGACCGACTGGCCGATCAGCGTCTTGATCTCTTTCGCCGCCGCCGCGCTGCGCTGCGCCAGGCTGCGCACTTCGGTTGCGACGACCGCGAAACCACGCCCCTGCTCGCCGGCACGGGCCGCTTCGACTGCTGCATTCAGCGCCAGGATGTTGGTCTGGAACGCGATGCCATCGATGACACCGATGATGTCGACCACCCGCTTCGACGCCACGTTGATCGCACCCATCGTGTCGACCACCTTGGCCACCGCCTCGCCGCCCTTCGCGGCGACGTTCGACGCGCTTGCTGCCAACTGGTTGGCCTGCTGCGCACTGGCTGAGTTCTGTTTGACTGCGGACGTCAACTCTTCCATCGACGCCGCGGTCTGCTGCAGTGAGCTGGCCTGCTGCTCCGTGCGTGACGACAGGTCCATGTTGCCGCTGGCGATCTGCGCCGTCGCCGTGGCGATGCTGTCGGTGCCGGCGCGCACCTGGCCGACGACCTGGTACAGGTTGTCGCGCATCGACTTCATTGCGAACAGCAGGCTGGTCTTGTCGCCGGGCCGGGTCTGCACGTCGACGCTGAGATCGCCGGCGGCGATGCGCCCGGCAATCGCCGCCGCGTACGCGGGCTCGCCGCCGAGCGCTCCGAGCACCCAGCGCGTGAGCACGATCGCCACTCCCAGGCCGGCTGCCATCGCCAGCGCAAGGACGCCGTACAGGCCGCCTGTGGCCTGGCGGTAGTTGCCTTCGGCGCCTTCGACATGGTTGACCAGCTGCTTCTTTTCGTGGTCGATGAAGGTCTTCCAGGCATCGATGTAGACCGTCTGCAGCGCGTTGGTCTCGGTGAACATCAGCGCGGTGGCTTTGTCGTGGGCGCCGGCGTTCTTCAATTCCAGTACTTGATTGCGGCTCTTGCCGTAGGCGGCACGCCGTGCCTTCACGTCGGCGAGCAAGGCTTTTTCATCGGCGGTCGACAGCATCGGCTCCAGTGCTGCCACGTTGTCGTTGACCGCTTTGACGGTCGCCACCAGCACGGCTTGCGCTGCCTTCAGCGATTGTTCATCGGCGGCGGGCTGGCCTTCCGAGGTGACGATATAGGCGAAAGCCCGTGCATAGTCATAAGCCTCACGGATGTTGTTGTTAGCGATGTCGCTCTTCGGCAGGACCTCACTGGTGACGACGCGGAAGCTGCCCATCGTGGCGCGCAAGGCGGTGCCACCGACGAGGGCAATGATGGCGGCAAGGAGCAGCACCGCGCCGAAGCTCAGCGCCAGCCGGGTTCCCAGTTTCAGATTCATCGTGAGCCCTTTCGCGCGCCTCGCGGGCGCGGTGCTGTTTGGAAGTGATGCCGAACTGCATAAGGCGGCGTGAGCCGTGTATTTCGGCGTCAGATGGGAATACTTGATGCTGCGCGGTAGCGGCGGGCGCGCGGGGTGCCAGTGTCAAGCTGGCCAGTCGAGGGGCTTCGAGCCTTGCAACGAATCAACTCCTTCGGCTGGCGCCAACCGAGGCGTTGGCGGCGGAAGCGGATGAGACCAGTCGCTCGATGCCCTGCTGTTGGGGTGACCCGGTCTTGCAGTGACGGATGCAGCGGGCGCGTAACCCAGAGGGTTTGGCCATACCCGCCGCGGTCATCATGTGTCTGGACGTCTGCCTGACGCCGTCGGCCCTGGCGCCGACGTCGCCAGCGCCTGGCGTGGCAGCACCGACCGGCTCAAAGATGCTGCGGCGCCACGCTTGGCCATCGCCGCGGAACCAGGCGTGCGCCTCGCCGCACAGCGGCCGCGACCAGGAGCGGAAGTAGCGCATGTCGGTAGTTCATTGCCTCCCGTTCCGCCGGCATCCGTCGCGCGCTCACTGCACAATTACGTGGACGGTGTGCGGAGCTCCACGGAGGGCATCAGTTCACCCCCCAGACCCCGGCATTGCGCTCACTGGCCATAGATACTTTGTCCCTTGCCAACGGGAGCTTTCAATGGCCGCATCAGCAACGAACGAATTACCCATCCAGGGCGCCGAGCCACAGCCGGAGACCAAGAAGGTCACGACGCTCAACTACGATGCAGAGGCGGTGTCGCGCCTCGTTCGCCGAGGCATCCTTGAGCCAGCGCGCGAAGGTCCACCGCAGTTCGAGCTGACGATGCCGTACGTGAGACACCTGTAAGGCGCGGACGGTACGCCCGAATCCTCGAGGCCTGGGTCGAGGAGCTCGGACTTGACCCGGCCGACTACGGCACGCACTCGATGAGGCGAACCAAAGCGACGCTAGGCTGCTGACGTCGTTGGCGGCTGGCTCACTGGCACCCGGGCCCGCCGTCGTCATCGCCGCCCATGCGGAACGCTGCCCGCGCTGCCTGGCGCGGCTGTACGAGCTCGAAGCCATTGGAGGCGTGCTGCTCGAGGAGCTCGAGCCGGCCGTGCTCGCGCCCGATGCGCTCACACGCACGCTGGCCCACATCGATGCGCCGGGCAGGCGCGCCAAGCCGCTTGCGGGCAAGCCTTCCGGCAGGCGTGGCGTGGCCGCGCAGCCTGCGCGGTGCCACGGCTAGCGCTTGGCGCCGGATCGCGCCCGGCGTGCGCTGGAGCCGGGTCACGCTCGCCGACGCAGCCGCCAACGTGTACCTGCTGCGCGTTGCTGCTGGCAAGGTTCTGCCGGTGCACAGCCATCGCGGCGGCGAGCTCACCCAAGTCCTGCACGGCGCCTTCCACGACGGCAACGAGCGCTTCGCTGCCGGCGATTTCGACGAAGCCGATGACAGCGTCCATCACCAGCCAGTCGTTGCAACGTGCGGCGAATGCATTTGCCTCACCTCGGTCGAAGGGCGTGTTGCGTTTGACGGCGCAATCGCGCGCGTGCTGGGCTCGCTGCTCGGCATGTAGGTCGCGTGACTAGCGCAGACGTTCCGCAAGAAAAGCCAGGATGCGCTCGACCGCCTCGTGAGTTGGCTCGCCTTCGCGATCGATGAGACCGATGGTGAGCACGCTGTGCGGCGGCTCGGGCTGAGGTTTCGCCGACGCGCCGGGGAGAGATTGCTAACCCTTCATCCGACCTTGCAGCGTCTTCGCCTTTTCGAGGTGTGCGGCGATCTCGGCCCGCGTTTTCGCAAGATGGTTCTTCAAGGGCTCGTTGCTCGCTGCCTTGACGAGGTCGTTGTCGATCATGTTCAGCGCTTCCTCGTGGCCTTTGATCATGGCCGCGATGTAGGCACGCTCGAACGGCTCGCCGTTCAGCGGCACGAGCGCGGCAAGCTCTGCCGCGCCCTTCTTCTGCACGCGTTCGACCTTGGGCGTGTTGACCGGTGTGACGCCGATCTGTAGACCCAGTTTCATGGTCTGGTCCATGTTCATGCCGTGGTGCTCGTGCAGCATCTTCGCGTAGTCCATCACCGGCGCACTGAGCTTCTTCATCTTGGCTTGCCCGGCCGCGAGCACTTCGTTCATGTCGACGGCGATGACGGTAGCGAGGATCTCCGCATTGGCCGTTCCTCTCGATGCAGCGGGTGCTTCGGCTGGTGGCAGAGGTGAGCCGGCGATGACCGGCTTGTCGGCAAAGGGCGTGGCGCTCGCGCTCGGTGGCTGGAACTGAAGCGCCTCGACATAGGGCGGGTGCTTGCCCGCCACGTCCTGCTTGACGATGTCGCCGAAGGCCTGCCGCGCCTGCGCGACGGTCTTCTTGCCGGTGACGATGTCGTGATCGAGGTTCAAGGTCAGGATGTTGTGCCCTTCCAGATCGCAGCGCGCCGACAGCTCGCCGACCGTGCGGTTGATCGTGCTGCTGGCATCGAATGCGATCAAGTCGCCGACCTTGTCCTGGGGCACGTCGTAGGCGATGGTGTGCTCCAGAAAGTCCACGTGCGGCAGAGGGAAGTTGTGCGGTGTTTCGAGCTTCAGAACTGCGATCCGTTTAAAGGCGCCGACGTTGTGCCAGACGAGCCGCTCGGACGTCACCTCGTGCGGACGGCCGTACTTGGCCATCATCTGAGCCGCCCCGAGCCGCGGGCGCTCCGGCCAAGCGGCGATGATCTGCTCCGCCGACATTGCACTCGTCCGTTGGAGATCGGGCGCCGCAGCACCGCTCGGCATTGCCGAATTCCGATTCATAGAATTGCAGCCCGTCAGAAGGGTGGCCGCTGCGGCGGTCAGCAGAGCGGATAACTTCATCGCGTTCATGTGATTCCTTTCGCGAAAGCGGGACGCTTTCGGCTGCTAGCCGGTGAGCAAACCGCATGCCTCATTGATCGGCTGGACCACGAGATGGGATTCGACCGGCAGAGTCATCACCGCGGCGCAGTCACTGCAACGAGCAGACCAGCGACGACCTTCCGGTGCTTCTGTCCGATGCTCAAGAGGGGGCAGCGGAGTACCACACCCTTTCGCGCGGGCCTTATCACCGAGGACGGCCTAGCGTCCGGCTAAAGCCGGAGCCGAAGAGGCGAGCCGATCCAGGACCGAATCGAGGGAGCTCAAAGGAGAAGCTTCTAGCGAGCTGCTACAGCTGCTTCTACGCCGCTCAACAGTAGACGTCTTTTCGGTTACCCATCTCGATCACCAGGATGCGAAGGGCGCTGTCCTCGATGTCGCAAATGACGCGGTATTCGCCGACTCGGTAGCGCCAGTAGGTGCCCAGCGTCGGGCCGGTCAAGGCCTTGCCCAGGCTGCGAGGATCTTCGTGGGACGCCAGGCGCTCGCGTAAGAAGGCGAGGATGCGTTTGGCATCGTTCCGGTCCAGCTTTCCGAGCTGCTTGGCCGCCGTACCCGTCAGCTCAATCCGCCAAGCCAAGCTGACGCTCCACGTCCTCGAGGCTGTAGACGGGCTCTTGGCCCTTGCGGACGCGTTCCATCGTGGCTGAGGCCAAGTAGAAATCCTCCAAGTCCTCCAGTCCGTTTGTCACCAGCTCGCGCAGGTAGTACGCCTTGGTGCGGCCCGTCATGACCGCCAGGTGGTCGAGCCGCTGTTCAATCTCCGGGTCGAGTCGGATGGAAGTCGCCATCGTAGAGCCTTTCGATATCTGTATTCAGTGTATCGCACCTGCATAGGTGAACTCTGGCCACGGACTGTCCGCCGTGGTCGCCCTGAGCGTCGGCCGACAAGGAAATGGCCGTAGCGCTCACGTTGCGTGGCGGTCAGGAAGCTGACGGGCATGAGACGCCAGCACTCTCAGCTTGGCAGAGCGTGACTTTGAACATAAATCGAGAGGCAGTTCTTCACTGCATCGGCAAGATGCACTTCATAGTCATGATCGTCTTCTTCCTGGAAATCGACCTATGTTGACCCTCAATCCGCTTCCTTGGTGGACGACACGACGCCCGCGGGGCAGGAGGTGATCCAGCTTGCCGACGGCTCGCACAAGAACCATCGTGTGTTCGCGCGACGGTGAGTGCATGACACTGGACGATCCGCCGGCACCCGTATCGGCGGTGGGTCTTCGCACGTCCTGGCGCGAGTTCATCAATTGACCCAGTTTGCCCGGTCGATCAGCGCCACGCCTGCCACTCGGAGAAGCGCTCGCCCGGTGGTCGCTTTGTACAAGCCATGACACTGCACAGTTCTGCACCTTTCCCTGTCATCGAGTTCGATGCCCTCAATGAGTGGGAGTGGCCTGCGCCGCCGTTCGTGTTGCACTGCGCGCCGATCGTGGCCGGCGTCTTGCAGCCCTGCCGCATTGAAAGCCGCAGTGGCGCGTGCGTCGAGATGCAGCTGGTCCGGTTCGATGCGGCCGGCGCAAGACTCGTGTTGAGGCCGCACGGCGAGGGCACCGAGGTGTCCGTGCCTTTCTCGCGTTTTCGACGGCTCACACTGACGACTCCGGTCGCGCCGCTCAAGCAGCTCGCGGATGCGCCGGCAGAGCAAATGCCGACCCCGGCAAAAGTGCGGAGCTACAAGATCGAACTGACCGGCTCCTCCGGGCTGCTGACCGGTCGTTCTGCAGGCCATGTCGAACGAGCCGAAGGGCTGTATCTGTTCTCGCCGAACCAGGACGAAACGTCCGTCGACCGTGTCTTCGTCCCTCGTTCCGCTTACTCGGGCGTCGAGTTCGGTCGAACGACCCCGCAAGCCGCAGCCGAGCAATGGATTGCCACGCCAGGCGAGCTGCTCGCGGCAATCGAGCGCCAGGCGCGGATGCCGCTGCTTCCGATCGGTCAGTCGCTGCTCGCACTGGGATTGCTGACCTCTGCGCAACTGGACCGTGCCCTCTCGCGGCAGTCGGACGATCGGCCTCTCGGGGAGACACTGGTCGAAGAAGGAGTCATCTCTCGCTCTGAACTGCAAACTGCGCTGGCACACAAGATGGGGTACCCCTTGGTCGATCTGGCGCGCTTTCCGATCGATCCGCAGGCAGTGCGGCGGGTCACGCCACGAATGGCTCACTGGGCTCGCGCGGTGCCGCTGATGCTCGACGACAAGCGCCTGATCGTGGCAGTGGACAAACCAGAGCGCGTTTCACGCCTGCGCTCCTTGCACGCCCTGGCCCACCTCAGCGTGATCGCAGCGCTGGCACCGAAGGCGAGCATCGTCCTTGCGATTTCAGCCATGCCCACAAAGGATGTCTGGTTCCAGACGGCGAAACCGCACGGCGAATTCTTTGCAACCACCGCTTGAGCAAGGCCGAATCGAAGCGGGTGTGATCGCGACGCGCTTTTAGGGCGCCGAGAGCGGCGCCAGCGCGGTGCGCAATGCCGCCAAATCGACCGGCTTGACCAGGTGCTGGTCGAAGCCGGCGCTCACCGAGCGG
>NZ_JACDCU010000007.1 GCF_013817365.1 Methylibium sp.
GGACAAGGCGATCAAGGAAGGCATCACGCCGCTGGAATACATGCTGAAGATCATGCGCACAGAGCCTGAGCCCGGGCTTGATGCGCGCGACCTCATCTCAGCCTGCACGCTGCGCTTCGAGGCCGCGAAAGCCGCTGCGCCGTACATCCATCCGCGGCTGGCGGCCATCGAGCACTCGGGCGGCATCGACACCACGCCGCAGCTGAACATCACGCTCAATAGATGAGCATCGACCTCGAACTGCACCCGAAGCAGACGGTTGCCTTCGAGACGCAGGCGACCGAGATTCTGTACGGCGGGGCTGCGGGGGGTGGGAAGTCGCACCTGATGCGCGTCTGTGCCGTGGCCTGGTGCATCGCTGTGCCCGGGCTGCAGGTGTACCTTTTCCGCAGGACGCACCCTGACCTGTGGAAGAACCACATGGAAGGCCCGTCATCGTTCCCCTCGCTGCTGGCTGACTGGATGGCCTCCGGCTTTGTGCGCGTCAACCTGTCCGACGGTCAGGTGATCTTCGGCAACGGCAGCAAGATTCATTTGTGCCACTGCCAGCACGCCAAGGATGTCTTGCGCTACCAGGGCGCGGAAATCCACGTGCTGATGATCGACGAGCTCACCCACTTCCCGGAGTCGGTGTACCGCTTCCTGCGGGGTCGGTGTCGTCTCGGTGCGATGAAGTTGCCCGAGAAGTGGGCCGGCTACTTCCCGCGCATCCTCAACGGGGCGAATCCAGGTGGCGAGGGCCACCACTGGGTCAAGGCGTCGTTCATCGACAACGCCGTGCCGCTATCGATCCGGCCGATGGAGCCGAAAGACGGTGGGATGCAGCGCCAGTACATTCCAGCCCGGCTGGACGATAACCCGACGATGGATGCCGACTACGGCGACAAGTTGTCCGGCCTCGGCAATGAATCGCTTGTGAGGGCGATGCTCGAAGGTGATTGGGACATCGTCGCCGGCGCTTACTTCACCGAGTTCATGCGCGACCGGCATGTGGTCAAGCCCTTCACCATCCCGTCGCACTGGACGCGATATCGCTGCTTCGACTGGGGCTCAGCGAAGCCCTTCGCCTGCTACTGGATTGCCGTGTCGGACGGTGAGATGCCGCAGTACCCGCGCGGTGCACTGATCTATTACCGCGAGTATTACGGCATGCGGGAAGTGGTCAACACCGGCTTGAAGCTCCCAGCGGACAAGGTGGCGCAGGAGATCAAGCGGCGCGACCGGGGCGACACGACCGGGCCTGGGGGTTGGGGCGTGGCTGACCCCTCCATCTTCACGGTGGACGGCGGCGAGAGCATCGCCGAGACGATGCGCAAGCAGGGCGTGACGTGGCGCAGGGCGGACAACAAGCGAATTCCGGGCTGGGAGCAGATGCGCATCCGGCTCGATGGGGACGGCGACAACAAGCCGATGATCTTTTTCTTCGAGACGTGCGTTCACCTGATCCGCACGCTGCCTGCCTTGCAGCACGACGAACACAAGCCCGAGGACGTGGACACGAACAACGAGGACCACGCCCCGGATGCGGCGCGGTACGGCTGCATGGCCCGGCCGATCGTTCGCGGCGCCCCGAAGGCCAGACCTTCCGATCCAAGCCCGGGCTCGATCGAATGGCTGCTCAAGCGCACCGCTCAGGAAAAGGAGCGCAGCCAGTACCGAGGCTGACTGGCCTCTTTATGAAGGAGATGACGAAATGACAGACACCCGTAGGTATTGGCCCATGATCCACTGGATTCGGGAGATGTTCGGCTTGGCGGCACCCCGCACCCATTGCCGGTGTTGCCGTAGACCCTTCGATGAAGTTTGGAAAAGCCACGGCCTCGTCCCGTTCGGCAGCGGGTTCTGCGCGTCTTGCGTATCAGCGATCCTGCGCAAGTAGCTGTGTTGACATCGCATGGAAGGCCCTCCGCGGCAATAGCCTGCTCCCGTTTCTCAACGGAAAAGGCTCACCATGCGTCAACTCGATCTCGGCACGCTCGCGGCGGTTGCCGTCGGCACTTCGTTCTCCACCCAGGGCGCGGGCTTCCTGCCGGGTGAACTGGCTGTCGCTCGCATCTTCTCGCCCGGCGGCGCGTTCGCCGGCTCGGCGAAGATTCAGACCTCGCCTGATGGCACGACCTGGACCGATGCCGGCGTTGCCGTCACGGGCGGAACGGACAGCTTCACGGTGACGCTGTCTGGCTTTGCTCGCCTGAACTGCACCGCCCGCACGGCGGGTTCGGTCAAGGCTGTGCTCGAAAATAGCATCGGCTGACGTGGATGAGGCCCAAAGCGCCCCGGTAGACGAACAGCAGACGGCGCAAGCCGAGCGGTTCAAGAAGCGCCTGAAGTACTTCGGCGGGCTCCACAAGGAGCACGTCAAGCGCTGGGAGCGCAACCGCAAGCACGTCAACGGGGAAAGCGGCGAGGACGGCGGACAGGGCCTCGTTCGCGTGAACCTGATCGCCTCGGTCGTCAACACGATCCAGCCGAACATCTACGCCAAGGCGCCCGAGGTCTCCGTTCAACCGGAGGAGCGCGTCAATCAAGAGTCGTATGAGCCCGTCGTCCAGGACTTCTCCAAGACACTGGAGATGGTGCTCAACCGCTACGCGGTCCGTGGCGGGATGCTCAAGGCACGAGGCAAGGAGGCCGTTCGCGCTTCCTTGACCTGTACGACGGGGTGGACCAAGGTTATCTACCAAAAGGAAAAGCGCGAAGACCCGCTGATCCGCAACCGCATCAACGACGCCCAGGACAACATCCTGCGCGTCGAGCAGTTGCTCAAGCAGACCGAGGACGAGGGCAAGTGCACGGAGTACCAGTGCAACATGGCCGAGTTGAAGCAGCAGATCGCTGCGATGCAGGGGCAGGTCGAGGTGCTTGTCTCCGAGGGTCTGGTGATCGACAACGTCCAGCCCGAGCACATGCTTATCCTCGATGCGTCGATCAAGACAATCGACGAGTACGCCCAGGCATCGGCCATTGCGCACGGCGTCTACATGACGGTCGGGGCCTACAAGACGCAGTTCGGCAAGGCCCCCCCGAACAAGGCCACCCGCTACAGTGAGCGTGACGATGAGGAAGACCGCTCGAAGGTCGGTATGGACGCCGATGACGAGCTCGTCCTTGTTTGGGAAATCTGGTCGAAGGACGACCTGACCGTCTACACCCAATGCGCCGGGGCGTCGGAGTTCTGCCGCGCGCCTTACCAGCCCAAGACGCTGGGGCAACAGTGGTATCCGTTCTTCCCCTTGCAACTGTGGCGCGTCAACGGCTATCTCTACGCCCGTGCCCTGGTGGATAACCTCATCGAACTGGTTGATGAGTACAACACCCGCCGGACGGTGGCGGCCGAGCACCGGCGCAAGAACATGCCGGTTCGGCTTATCAACAAGGCCGCCAGCATCACCGACGAGGACATATCGCGGATCAACTCGCGCAGCGCGAGCACCGACCTGATCGGCCTGGAAGCCGACCCGGCCAACCCGCTGCAGAACCAACTCGGCAGCCTGCCCGAGATTCCGTACAACCGGGATATGTACGACACCTCCGACATCCTGAGGGACGTGGAGATGGTGTCGGGGGCTCAGGACGCCTCACGCGGGGGCGTCAGTGCCGCCAAGACCGCCACCGAGGCGGAAATCATGGCGATGGGCATGCAGTCGCGCACCGCCGAACAACTCGACTCGATCGAGGACTGGCTGACCGCCATCCTGTCGTACTGCGCCCAACTGCTGCTGCAGAACCTGACGCAAGAGATGGTCAAGGCCAAGTTCGGTGAGGACGCTGTGTGGCCCGAACTGAGCAAGAAGGAATTGTTCGAACAGGTCATGGTGCAGATTCGGGCAGGGTCCACGGCCAAGCCCAACAAGATGCGCGAGCGCGACCAGTGGCTGCAGTTCCTGCCGCAGATGCAGGAGGCGGTCATGCGCATCAGCGAGCTGCAGGCCAATGGCCAGGTCGATCTCGCCGACTCCCTCATCAAACTGCTCGACGAGACCCTGCGCCGCTTCGACGAACGCATGAGCATCGAGGAATTCGTCCCCGGCTCGAAGGACGAAGAGGGCCGGCCGAACATGAACCAGATGTTGCAGGTTGCGCAGCAGAAGATCCAGGAGTTGACCCAGGAAGCCGAAGCTGCCCTCGAACAGCAGCAGGCCGAGGTTGCCAAGCGCGAAGAGGCTGCCACCCAGCGCGAGACGGCGCTCAGCATCAAGGAAATCAGCTTCAAGGCCGATGAGGACGTGGCCCGGATTCGCAAGCAGTACGAGGACGCCCTGCGTGGTGTGGATGACGAGCGCACACAGCTTCAGTTCGAGCAGCAGACCTTCGAGATGGCCAAGGCCGAGCAGCAGACGCAACAAGCGCTGCAGGCTGAGGCGTTGAAGATCGAGCAGGCTGGGCAGGCGTTGCAGGCTGAGGCTGGGGCTGAGGCAGAGCCGGACACCGGCGCACTGCAGGAAGTTCTCGCCGCGCAGCAGCAGCTTGCCGACCAACTCGTGCAGATCATCAAAACCGTCAACGCGCCCCGAGTGCTCGTGCGCGACGACATGGGCCGACCCATCAAGAGCATCGTTGAACAGGACTCACCATGAGCAAGACAAACACCCTCGAAACGCAGTGGCTGCTGCTGCTGCTGAACAACACGCCCATTACCCTGATCGGTGACGCGGCGGGCATCCTCGGTTCAGCCGCGGCGGGCTCCTTGTACCTCTCGGGCCACACGGCCGACCCTGGAGAGGCGGGCGACCAGACCACGAGCGAGATCGCGTACACGAGCTACGCCCGCGTGGCGGTGGCGCGCACGACCAGCGGCTTCACGGTGAGCGGCAATGCCGGCTCGCTCGTGGCGAACACGAACTTCCCGGCCGGCACAGGCGGCACCGGCACGATGACGCATGTGGGCATCGGCACCTCGGCCAGTGGCGCCGGCAAGCTGCTCCTGAAAGGCGCCATCACCCCGAACATCGTCTGCGGAAACGGCATCACGCCGACCGTGCAGGCCGGCACCGTGGTGACGGAGGATTGATGAAGCACCTGCTCGCCTTCGCGCTCGCCTGTCTCGCCGTCGCCGCGCAGGCCGCGCCCACGCTCAGCGCCGACCCGTACCCGTCCACCGGCCCGCAGCCGACATCGGTGACGCTGACCGTCAACGGCTCACCGGGCCCGGCCTGCACGCTGGTCGCTGGCACGGGGGGCTCTCTCACACCGCGCTGTGATTTGGCGGCCCTTGCGGTGCCTGGCACCTACACGCTAGTGATGACGGCGGTTACGACGGGCGGCTGCACACAACCGACCTCACCGGCCACATGCACGCAAGCGGGGTCGGCGTCGTCTGTCCCTTTCTCGTTGTCGCTGCAAGGGGCAAGTGCTACGCGCCCGGTGGTTCGCGTCGCGCCGTAACTTGCCCGGACACCTTCACCAGCAGCGCGATCCCGACGACAGCACCCATGGCCGCCTTCCGCAGCATTGCCTCGATCAACTACGCGCAACGCGCGAACGCGAGCGTCAGTGTGCCGTCCGGCGTCGTCGATGGGGACGTGCTGCTGCTGGCCTTCCTGACGGGGCGCGCGAGCAGCGCACTGGACGCAACAGCGCCGGCAGGCTGGACACTCGTGAGCGGGTTTCCGACAACGTCCAACGATGCAGGGAATTTCTTCGTCAGGACGTGGCTGTACTCGCGGGTCGCTAACTCCGAGCCTGCCAGCTACAGCTTCTCTCACGCGACTGTTGCCACCGAGGGCGTGATGGTTGCTGTGTCGGGCGGGTCGGCCACGGCGCCCGTCGCTACGATCAACACAGGCACCGGCTCCACCGTCACCGCCACGGGACTGACGGCTGGTTCTGGTGCGTATATCGGATTCATTGGCCGCGGATGGGACTTCTACGGCTCATCCGCTGCGCCAACCCAAACACCGCCCACGCTCACCGAACGGCGCGACCCCACGGACGGCTTGATCTATGTCGCCGACGGAACGCTGACCGATGCTGGGGCAACGGGTAACAAAACCCACACCAACGGCAACACGGGCGCCTTTCCCTGGGCCGGGATTCTGGTGGCGGTCGAGCCCGATGTCCGCAAACAACTTTTGATGATGGGAGTGAACTGACATGGCGACTTACGTTGAACTGATGGAATGCCAGGCCGACGCTACCCTGCGCCAGCGCGTCGCGGCGGCGTGCGTGGTTGCGGCCGAGGCGATCCGGGTCGAACCCGGCGCGACGAACGATCACGCCAACCGCCTGCTGTGGGCGAAGAAAGTGTTCGCCTCGCCGACGATTGCTGCCGACAGCATGGTGTGGGCGGTTCTCGCGCAGAACAAGGCGGCCACCAAGGCGCAGATTCTCTCGGCCACCGACGCGTCGCTGCAGACCGCCGTTGACGCCGCGGTCGCGGTGTTCGTCTAAGGGTAGTCATGGCCGACAACGTCACCCTCAATGCAGGCACCGGCGGCGACACGGCCGCGGCTGATGATGTCGGCGGCGTCAAGTTCCAGCGCGTGAAGATCAGCGTCGGCGCCGATGGCACCGCGCAGGACAACTGGACGCCCTCGCGGCTCATCTCGGCGGCCACGACCAACGCCACCAGTGTGAAGGCATCGGCGGGGGCGCTCGGCTTTATCTACGCGGTGAACCTGAACGCCGCGGTGCGCTACTTGAAGCTTTACAACAAGGCCAGCGCGCCGACGGTAGGCACCGACACGCCGGTGGCCACGCTGCCGATCCCGGCGAGCACGACGGGCGCGGGATTCACGCTGGCGATCCCCGGCGGGCTGGCCTTCACGACCGGCATTGCCTACGCGGTGACCACGGGCGCGGCCGACTCCAACACCGCTGCCGTGGCGGCGAGCGAGATTTTCCTGCTGCTCGGCTACGCCTGATCCGGTGAAGGCGCAGCCGTGCTGCTGATCCTCCAGAACAACCTCGGCGCCGCCGCTGCCAGCGCGGTCGCGGTAGCGGCGGGGGCGTCAACGGTCGCTTTTGTCGGGGCGTCGCGCACCGAGGCAGTGATGCAGGCGAGCGCAGGCGTGGCGAGCGTCTCCTTCACGGGGGCTTCGCGTGCGCAGACGACACTAACGCCGACAGCCGGCGTGGCGAGCGTTGCGTTCGCCGGAGCAAGCGGCACCGGCTCGACCCTCGGCGTATCGGCCGGCTCTGCCTCGGTCGCGTTCACGGGCGCCAGCCGCGCTGCCGCAGACGTGGCGAGCGCAAGCGGGTCAACGACGCTCGCCTTTGCCGGCGCATCGAGCGCGGCCGCAGCCCTGACGCCGGCCGCAGGCTCATCGGTTGTCTCGTTCTCAGGCGAGTCGTTGTTGGGCAGCGCCATGACACCGGGCGCAGGCTCGTCGGTCGTTGCGTTCAGCGGCGCCTCCAACGCTGCTGGGGCACTCACCCCCACCCTAGGTCTGTCGAGTGTGTCGTTCGCCTCGCCGAGCGACTCCCCTTTCTCGCCTGCTGCCCCTGTCTCCCGCCGCGCCAGCCCCATGTGGGCACGGCAAGAGGAAGAGCCAGAACACAGTGAGGCGCCGAGCGCAGATGCCGCCCCGCTACTGGACGCCAGCGCCCGCCAGAGCCCGCTCGCATCCAAGCCGCCCAGCGCTGTGGCCGAGCAGATGCGCGCGCTCGCCGAGCAGGCCGGCCAGATCGAGCAGCAAGCCCGCGCTCAGTCCGCCCGCTTCCTCGGTGACATGAAGGCGTTCGATCGCCCGCTCTACGCCCCATTGCGCAGCGAGTTGCCGCCCGAAAGCTTCTCCCTCCCGGATTGGGACGACGAAGAGGAAAGCGCGCTGCTGCTGCTGTGAATTGCTACGTGTGACATCGCATGGAAACCATGCCCGCTCTCTACCGTGCCGATACGGTAACCACGAGAGACGGCATTGGACGACGAGGAACTCGAAGTAGCGGAGCCCTCCCTGCAAGAGCAGGTTGAGGAAGCGATCGGCCTGACTGACGGCGAGTCGGCAGAGCCCGATGTCGTCGAGCCCGAGGTTGCCACTGAGGCAGCCCCCGAGGCCACCGCGGAAGCCAAGGTCGAGCCCAAGCCCGAGCCCAAGCCTACCGACGAGCTTTACGCACCGCTGCCCGAGCACAACCCGCGCAAGACGCACGAGCGCTTCGCCAAGCTGGTGGAGGGCCACAAGACGGTCTCCACCGAGCGCGATCAGGTCGTCGGCGAGCGCGACGGGCTGCGCCAGAAGGTGCAGGAGCACGAGCAGGGCTGGAAGACGTTTCAGGACATGGGGTTCGCCTCTGAGGAGTCGGTAGCAGACCTCGTGCAGTTCAGCCAGTACCGCAACGCCCTGAACTCCGGCAACTTCGACGCCGCCGCGGCTGTGCTGCAAGAGCAGGCCCGCCAACTCTCCCTGTTGTCGGGGCGTCGCATCGACGTGAACCCGCTGGCCGGCTACCCGGACCTCAACGAGCGCCACCAGTCCGGCGGGCTCGACGAGGCCACGGCAATGGAGTTGGCTCGCGCCCGGCACACGCAGGGCCTGCAGCAGCAGTACTCGCAGCGCCAGGCACAGCAGCAGGAGCACATCGCCACGCAAAGCGGCGCCATTCACTCCGCCGCGCGAGAAGTGGATGCCGTGGTCTCCGATCTGATGAAAGACCCGGACTACGCCAAGGTCGAGCCCGAACTGCTCAAGCAGTTGGAGGGCATCAAGACCGGCTATCCCCCGCACATGTGGCCGCGCGAAGTCAAGCGCGCCTACGACACCGAAGCACGTTTCCTGCGCCATCAGGCGCAATCCCAGCCCCTGCCGACACCCCTGCGTGGGAACGGCCATTCCGGCGGATTGCCCGCGCCCAAGTCAATGGGCGACGCGGTCCTTCAGTCGATGGGGCTGATGTGAGGGCTGTATGCGGAGTTCGCCACCGCGGCTGTCATTCGGGGCTCGCCTCCCGGTTTGGGCTGTAACGCACGCGCTCGCCCGCGCATGTCCCTAACCAAATGAGGTAACCCAATGCCATTGAACGCGCTAGAAATCGAGAAAATCTCGAAGGTCGCCATCGACCACTACCGGAAGAATCCGCCGGTCGATCAGATCAACGTCGAACGTCCCCTCCTTGACCTCCTCGTCAAGAAGGCCCGTCCCATCCCGGGCGGCAAGGAATACATCGTTGACAACATCTATGTTGCCAACGGCGGCAACGGCCAGTACTGGTCGGGCAATTCCAAGGTCACGTACAACACCCGCAACCCGAACGAGCTGGTCAAGTACCGCTGGGCCAACTTCCACGATGGTTTCACCATCAACGAAGACGAACTCAAGCGCGCCGGCATCACGGTCAACGACGACAAGGGCAAGTCCACCGCCACCAGCGGTGAGGCCCTGGCGCTGACCAACATGCTCGAGAGCCAGTTCAAGGCCCTCGACGAAGGCGCCAAGGACTTCGTCCACGCGTCCCTGTGGCTGGACGGTTCGCAGTCGGCCGACGCCACCCCGGGTGTCGATGGGCTGGTCTCGACCACGCCCGCCACCGGCACGATCGGCGGCCTGAGCGCGGTGACGAACACCTACTGGCGCAACTTCGCGCGCACGGGTCTCGCCACCACGCTGACGGTGTTGCTGGATGCGTTGGAGCAGAACAAGCGCGATGTCATGCGGACCAAGGGCCGTGTGTCGCACTACTTCTGCGGCGCCGCGTTCTACGACGCGCTGCGCAATGCAGTCGTCGGCGCCAACGTCACGCAAGTGCAGTACAGCGGTGGCTCGACGCTCGATATCGACATGGCGACGAAGACCCTGCGCTTCGACGGCGTGCCGATGGTCTGGGTGCCGGACTTCGACACCAACTTCGGCCTGTCCGCGCCCACGATCCCGTGGACCAAGCGCTGCTACGCGCTCGACCTGCGCCACCTCGACTTGCACCGCGACACGGACGACTGGATGCGCATGCGCTACCCGGGCCGCCCGATCGACCAGTACGTCTATTACTACGCCATGACGGCGAAGTACGGGATGTCACTGCGCAAGCGCAACGCACAAGGCGTGCTCGCCATCGCGTGATGTTGCCATTGCCCCGGGGTCGCTCCCGGGGCTCTTTTTCGGAGACCTAATGAAACAACCCTACGTCGTAGCCCTCATCGAGAAAGATGCTGTAGAGCACCTCCCGGTTTGCGTCCTCGCCCACGAGATTCCTGTCCTGGCGATGGTGCACGGAGAAGGCAAGGTGTCGATCGACGAGAACGCCGATCTGCCGCAAGGCGTGATCGATGCCGAGTTCGAGGTCGAAGACGAGTTCGCCCGCCTGGAGCAGCGCTACGGCGTCCATCCCGACACGCGGATGAGCTACGCGACCATGGCTTTCAACGGCGTGGACGGTTTTGCCCGGGCGCTCGAAGGCCCCCGAGCGGTTGAAGGCGGTCGCCGCAAGAAGGCGTGATGAACCGCACCCTGACCAGCCTGCGCGCGGAGCTGCAGACGCGGCTCGGCTTCGGCATGTCGGGGCAGGCGGGCATCGTCAACAGCCCGATCGTTGACAGCTTCCTGCGCTCTGCCCAGGAGCAGCTTTACTGGCAGTTCGAGTGGCGCGAGCTTCTCGGCGTGGAAGAGCGCCTGACGGGCGTCGATCAGCAGTTCTATGACTACCCCGAGGACTGCAACACAGAGCGCATCACCAGCGTCTCGATCGCCGAGGGCTGCCGCTGGCTCCCCTTGGTCGAGGGCATCTCCGTCCAAGAGCGTGACTGCATCGCCACCAGCCGGCCCTGCAAGTACGACCGTGGGGCTCAGATGGAAGTCTGGCCCATCCCGAGGCAGCAGTACAGCATGCGCCGGGAGTATTTCAAGGCCCTAGCCCCCTTCGAAAAGGGCGAGAACCGCACCAGCCTGCCCAGCGAGATGGTGTTCCTCATGGCGCTGGCCAACGCCAAGGCGCACTACCGGCAGCCGGACGCCGAGCGCTACGAAAAGCAGCTCGACGCGCTCTTGAACCGGCTCAAGGCGAAGAACCGCGGTCAGTCCGTGTGGGAGAAGGCCCGCCCCACGCTGGACCCCTACGCCTACGTCTCATCGTTCCATTCGGCAGAAGAGGAGGCGACCGTCGTCGCGTTCACTGCCCAGCAATTGATCCCGCTGCCCATTGGCGAGACCACCCAAACCTATGCCTCGGGCGACTACTTCGCCGGGGACTACGCAGCCGCTTGACCGGAGCACGCAATGGCAACCCTCATCCTTCGCACCGTCAAAGGCGCCCCACTCACAAACGTCGAGATCGACGGCAACTTCACGGCGATCAACACCGAGGTCGCCGCCGAGGCTGCGGCGACGGTCGCTGCCCTGGCTACCCAGGGCGCGGTCAATGAGTCACAGGGCTTGACAAACAGCACCCTGGCTGCTGAAAACGCCAGCACCGACCAGGCGCTCAGCGGGAAACTCTCCGCGCTGACGCTGGCCGAGAACGTCACCACCACCGACTACACCTTCACCGCTGCCGACAACGGCAAGATCAAGCGCTTCACCAACCCCGCCGGCTGCGCGGCGAGCCTGGACTTCGGCCTGCCTTTCGGATTCCATTGCGTGTGGATTCAGGTCGGCGGCACGATCACCTTCAGCGGCACCGCGGAGACCATCAGCAGCGTCAGTGGGCAGTTGTTCAGCGCCGGTGAGAACACCAGTGGCGGGATCATCCCGAACAGCGGCAGCACGGCCAACCGCCACATGATCGTCGGCGCTATCGGCACGCTCACCACGGCGGCCATCACCGACTTCGAGCCCGCGGTCCTGGCGCTCACCGGCGACAGCGCCGCCGTGGTGTCATTCACGGGCACACCAATTGTCGGGCAGACGCTCACGACGGTGTTGCCTGCTGGCTTGACCGCCACGGGTTATCAGTGGACGCGCAACGGCGTGGACATCTCCGGCGCCACCGCGGCCAGCTACACGCTGGTCTCCGCCGACGCCTCCACCACCGTCAACTGCAAGGTGAGCGGGCTCGTCTACCGCGGCGCCAACCAGACCGTGCCTGCTGTCGTGGCCACGGTGCCGCTGCTGGCCACCCTGACCGACAACTTCAACGACGGCACGCTCGATGCGGCCAAGTGGGTCGTCGGCTATTTCAAGGGCACCGCCTCGGCGCAAACCGTGGCAGAGGTGAACGAGCGGCTGGAGATCGCCGCCACCACCGGCAGCGCAGGCGCCACGGTCAGCGGCTACACCTCGGCCAACGTCTACGACCTCGCCGCCTCGTCGGCCTACATCCAGCTTGTCGCTCCCTCCGCGACATCGACCGCGCATGAGACCTACTTCGCGCTGCACTCCAGCGCCACTAACGGCGTTTTCTGGCGCATAAACGGCACGCAACTGACCGCCGTGGCGATGGATGCAGGGGTCGATACGGTTGTCGGCACCGCGTTGACCTACAGCCAAACTGCGCATGTCTGGCTGCGCATCCGCGAGGCCGCCGGCACGATATTCTTCGAGACCGCGCCCAACACCGCATCCAACCCGCCGATCTCTGGCGATTGGGTTGCCCAGCGCAGCGTGGCCACGCCAGCCGGCATGATCCTCAACGCGGTCAAGGCCTCGCTCAACGCCGGCACCAACACCAGCACCGGCATAGCTGGCTTGGCGCGTTTCGACGGCTTCAACACCACGACCTCGGTGGCCACGCTGGCACCGGCCACCAGCGTGGTCGCGTTGTCTGACGACTTCAACGACAACGTGATCGACACGGCGAAGTGGGCCAATGCCTACTGGCTCGGCGCCAGTTCGACCCTCACCACGCTGGCCGAGGTCAACGGGCGCATCGAGATCAACACGCCGATCAATGCGCTGGCCAACGAATTCCGGGGACTGGTATCGCTCAATGCCTTCAACTTCACCGGCAAGGATGCGTTTGTGCGCATCGGGGCGGTATCGGTGGACGGGTCGATGGCTCGACAGCAGTTCGTCGTCTTCGCCAACACCACCAATGCCTTCTACTTCGAGAACACGGGCCTGACGAACAAGACACGGGTGCGCAAACTGGAGGCCGGCGTCGAGTCCACCGTGTCATCCACGGCAAGCGTGGCATTCAACCAAAACATCTGGGTGCGCATCCGCGAGTCGGGCGGCACTTGGTACTTCTACACGGCATCGAATGCAGCGGCCAGTCCGCCAGCGCAATCCGACTGGGTGCAGATCGGCTCCGCCGCCGGCTTCGCGGGATTGCCTGTCACGAGCCTGAAAGTCGCCATCTCGGCCGGTAGTGCAACGACCGACGCGCAGGCCAGAAGCTACCGATTCGACGGCTTGAACGTCGGGGTCTGACATGGTCAACGTCACCTTCGGGATGGTCGGCACGAGCGGCAAACGCAACACCCGGGCCCGGCGCTCACAGGACACGCCTCCATCCTTCACAACCGACCCGGCGATGATTCGCACGGCGGTCGGCGAGTCCGTGACCTACTCGCTCGGTCAGTACACCGGCACGCTGCCGATCACGGCGAGCTTCACCATCCTGCTCGACGGCGCGGTGGTTGGCAACACGTTCACACCAGCCAGCGGGGACGCCGGCAAGACGGTGCAGGTTCTGGTGGCGCTGACCAACACCGCAGGCAGCGTCTCGCGCACGAGCGCTGGTCAGGTCGTCGGGGCGTCCGCACCTTCCTTCACCGCCGACCCGGCGATGGTCAGGACCGTGGTGGGCGAGTCCGTGACCTATTCGACAGGCCAGTACACCGGCACAGCGCCGATTACGGTTGGCGTCACCATCCTGCTCGACGGCGTTGGGGTGGGCAGCGCGTACACGCCAGCCAGCGCCGATGCCGGAAAAACTGTGCAGGTTCAGGTCACGTTGACCAACTCGGCCGGCAGCGCTTCGCGCACGAGTGCCGGTCAGGTCGTGGGCTCGGCGGCCGTCAATCCGAACCCCGTCAACCCCAATGCGCCGACCGCTGCGCCGACGCTCACCGGCTCGCCCGAACTCAGGGCGTCCTGGAACTTCGACAACGCGGCCAGCTTGACGAAGTCCGGCGATGACATCGGCACGGTGGCGGGCGTGGACGGCACGACCTACGCGCTCACGGCCGCCGGCACACTGCGCCCGAAGTTCGTCACGCTCGTGGGCCGTGGCGCCGCGCGATTCCGGGGCGAGCAAATCCTGAGCGCCTCGTCGGACCTCGGCCTGGACGCCTCGCCGCTCACGCTCGTCGTGATCGGCGAGATGTCGGTGGAGCACACGGACGGCACGTTTGTGAACCTGGGCGGCACGGGAAACAGCAAGTACAACACCCACAGGCTCGCCGCGTCGTCGCAGAGGGAAGGCTTCATTCACTATCGCGGCGACAACAGCGGTTTTGCGGAAGTATCCGCCGGCACGCTGAAATTAGCCGACGGCCCCGGAGCGCCGTACCCGCTGGGGCGTCACATGCTGGTCGGCGTGAGTGCAGCGAGCAACACGGAACTCCGTCTGTATGTGGACTCCGCAGCGAGCAAGAGAGTTAGAGCCACGACGACAAGGATCAACCCGAACATGAGCGCTTTCCAACTGGGGGCCTCCGGCACCGCCGTCCTACCAACCTCCCGGCTGTTGGGCGGGTACATCTACCGCGTGCTGGTCTACGTTGGCGCCCTGACCGATCAGAACGTCGGGGAGTTGGCCGCGTGGGCAGGGGCTGCGTGGGGCATTGGCGGCACGGCGGCCAGCTACAAGGGTCAGGATTTGGCGTGGGAGAACCCTCGCAACATGACCGGCGTGACGGGCTTCCGTGTGTACGCGGCCTCCACGCTCGGCGGGTCCACCACCAGCGCCACGCTGGGGCTGGTGAACGCGCACACCTTCACCGGGCTGCCGTCCGGCATCAACTATTTCAGCATGGCCACACTCGCGGGCAGCGTCGAAGGCCCGCGCGTGTACCTCGGCTCCAAGAACGTTGGATAAGCATGGCAACCTACTACTTCTGTGACAACACTGGCCCTGGCGCAGCGACTGGCTGCCCTGTCGGCGACAACGCCAATGCCGGCACGGACCCCTCTCTCCCAAAGCAGAACCTTGTCAGCTTCAACATCTCAGGCGCCGCGAACACCTACAGGTTCGCCCGTGGCTCGTCTACTCAACTTACTGCCACACTAAGCCCCGGATCTGGGTTGTCCCTCACGAACCGCACTGTCATCGAGGACTATGGGCACCCCGGCTTTGCGAGCGCGCAGAAGCCCATCCTCATCGCTGCGGTCAATGCCTCGGGAGTGGGCATCGACTTCATTACCCTGCAGAAGAAGTACTTCTTTCACATCCGCAACCTGAATGTCAAGGGCGGCGGGGCCGGTGGTCAGGGCTTTGGATTCTCGTGCGGCCTCTCGCAACATGTCCTTGTTGAAAACTGCGAAGTCAGCCAGTTCGCTGTCGGCACGTCGGCCAGCGAAAGCGACCTGACCTTCCGCGTGGGGTTCATCAGCTTCGTCAACTGCGAGATACATCACAACCGTGTGCACGGGCACTTCGGGGGGGCGGACCATCTGCTGATCGAGGGGTGCAACATCCACCACAACGGCTCGCTCAACTCGGGCCGCGACCACAACATCTACATCGGCGTCACCGCCGCGCCGCAGTACAACATAACGATCCGCAACAACACGCTCACGTTCAACGAGCAGTACGCCAAGACCGGCTCGAAGTCTGTCGCAATGGTGTTCCACGGCTTCTTCCCGAACCTGCTCATCGAGGGCAACACGATCATCGACTTCGAGTGCGACTACGGACACACCGGGATCGCGGTCAACGGCGTGACGGGCAACCTGCTGGGCAAGGAGGGATTCCCTAACCTCATCATCCGCGACAACTTAATCGTGGGAGATAAGCGTGCCCAGGTGGGCATCACCTGGAACAATGCAGAGGACGCCATTGTCGAGAACAACACGGTCGTGCTGCTCAACGGGCAGGAGAACTTTGCGGGCATCATCTGGGGCAATGAGTCGCCGAACCTCAGCCGTGGCGACCCCACGGGCGCCCGTGCCAAGGTCCGCAACAATACCGTCTATGCGTATTGGGCGTTCTCGTCCAACGAGAATCTTATCGGGGGTCTGCGCGCCAACATCCTCGACGACGGTGGCGACGAGGTGGTCGGCAACCTTGTGATATTCGACCAGCCGGACTACCCGACCCGCAGGCTCAATGCGTTTAACTTCCACGGCCGACCCGCCAGCGAGTTCGCCCTCGTGGCCAACAACTTGGCGTTCGGCATCACGGGTAACTTCGCCTGGAGCCGCGAGTACACCACGCTGGCCCAAGCACAGGATGCCGGGTTTGACACAGGCTCGATCAACGCCAACCCGCTGCTCGTTGCGCCCCCGAGCGCGGCCAATGGCTACGCTGTCGTCCTGCAGGCTGGCAGCCCCGCTGTCGGCGCCAGCCACGCCACCAAGAGTGCGCGGCTCGCCTTCGGTCGCAAGGTGCCGGTCGGCGCCCGCGACATCGGCTCAGGCCAGCGCGGCGCGACGGTCGTGGCCCCGGAGTGCCCGGCCGTCCGAAAGATCGTGTGACTCAGGGCCGCTTGCGAGCGGCCCAGCCCACAAGACCGAGGCCGGCGAGCATCAGCGCGTAGGTGGAGGGCTCGGGGATGGCAGCCATGACATCGCCATCACGAACGGCCCAAGCGCCGACGTAGGCTATCTGGAAGTCCTGGTCGCCCAGTTCGCCCCAGTTCGCGTACACCGACGAGTAGAACTCGCCGTCCTCGAACTTGTCGCTGGACTGATAGTCGCCGTCTATGACGCCGGAGAGAACGTAAGTCGGTTGAATGTTGAAGAACGGCCCGGCTGTCGTTTGATCGACTGCGGGACTGCCGAGTTGAATAAACAAGTTGTGCATCTCGGTCGAACCAGGCGTCGAAAACATCTCGATGGAGCCATCCTTGACCGATAACAGCGCCCGCGGGGTTCGCCAATCGGTGTAGCCGCCAACGGTCAGGCTGTCGGCCCACTGGACCTGAGTCCAGAACGACATGTACCCTGGCGGCAGCGGGTTCGAGTCGCCATACGGGTACGAGTCCCCATACCATTCGGTGGCCACGTACCCGCTCGTGGCCGCGTAGTTGCCGTCCTGCAGCCAAGTGATGTTCTGGCTGCTGTCGTAGATCATGCCGCCGCCGCGGTCGAACAGAGCGGCCTGCGCGGTGGCAGTCATACAAAGCGCGGCAGCCGCGCAGATCGTGCGAATGTTCATGTTTCGTCCCTGTGCCTAGGGCGTTCTAGATTACGACTCGCGCGACGGATTGAGAGTGCGCTGTCGCACCAAAAGTGCTGCGCATCGCATGGAACGACGGGGGGGTCACCACACTACTGCGGTGACCACTCCCCTCCTGGCGCCGTGAGAGTTCATCGCATGTTTGACGAGCAGGCGCCCGCTGTCCGGCAGATGCGCGATTTCGGCATGACATGGGCTGCCATCGCGAGCCATTACGGCGTTTCCGAGCCGACACCAAAGAACCTGTTGGCGCGAGTAGACGGACAGTGTGTCCCGCGACCCTATGGCAAGCGTCCCACGCCGTTGCTGGACTTGTTCAACGCACGTGTCGTGCGGGCAAACGGGTGCTGGGGATGGGTCGGCGCCAAACATGGCTTCGGCTACGGATGGTGCGGCACTGGGTCAGATAAAGACCTGGCACACCGTGTCGCATATCGCTTGTTCCTTGGTGAAATCCCGGCCGGCATGTGCGTGATGCACGCATGCGACAACCCGGCATGCACCAACCCGGCCCATTTGAAGCTTGGGACGCAGGCTGAGAACCAAGCCGACAAGGTTTCAAAGGGCCGGCAGTACAGAGGGGAGCGCCACCATTGCTACGGCAAGCGCTCGTGGAAATCTCACCTTACTGACGAGGGCGAACTCAATGCCCGTCGCATGCTGGCCGAAGGCCACAAGCGAGCCGAGATCGCCAGCGCACTCGGCGTCAGCTACAGCGTCATTCGACGTGTAGACAAACGCGCGCGGCAGGGGGTACACGGGTGAGCACGATCACGTTTTAACCAATGGGGCTTCGGCCTCGACCTGCGCAAGGGGGCATCCACCTCAGATGCCAACCGGCTGCGGGTGCTGAAGAACGCCTACGTCACGGACGGCAAGACCATCCGCAAACGCCCCGGCTGTGTGAAGGTGGCAACGCTCTCAAAGGGGACGTTCGGCCTGTTCTCGGGGCTGGGCAGGCTGAACACGTTTCAAGCGACCGAATCGACCGCCTTCAGCCACGACTCGACGCTGCTGGTCAACAACAGGCTGAGCACGGAAATCGATGCGTTTTCCGGGGTGTCGTACTGCGACACCTTCAACGGCTTCCTGTACGTGGTCGCACAGGTCGGGACGACCTACCGCCACCATTACCTTGATGGCGACTTCAACACCATCATCACCGACTCGAACTGTCCCCGGACCGCCATCGCGGCCAAAGCGGCCTCGAAGATGTGGGCGGGCAAGGATGACGTGGTGCGGTTTTGCGCGACCAACAACCCGCGCGACTGGACACTCGCCAACGATGCAGGGTTTTTGCCGGTGGGCCTGCAGCAGTCGGGCAGCCGAAACGTCACGGCCATCGGCAACTACCAAAACAGGCTGGTCCCTTTCTTCCCCGACTCGGCCCAAATCTGGGAGGTCGATCCCGACCCCATCAACCACAAGTTTTTGCAGTCGGTGGACATCGGCACGACCCGCCCTTACACCCACCAAAACATGGCAGGCGATGTGTTCTACCTGTCGCCTGCTGGTGTGCGAACGATCACGAAGCAGGCCGACACCGAGAACCTGATCGACGCCGACGTGGGCTCACCCATCGACAACGAGTTGTTGAATGGCACCTTCCTCGACCTCAATACCTGCCGGGCGCAATATTTCCGCGGGGCAGGGCAGTACTGGCTGTACGCGGGAAACACCGCGGCGGTGTTCACCTTCTCGCGCACCGCGAAGATTTCGGCTTGGTCGATCTATGAGTTCCCGTTCAGCCTGGATTACATCGATGAGCTCGACACCTTCCTGTACATCCGCTCGGGTGATGAGGTGTACCGGATGGACAGAGCGACCTGGACCGATGCCGGCGTGCCGTTCACCGTCGAGATCGAAACCTCGTTCGTGGACTTCAAGGGGCCCGGTGTCCTGAAGCAGATTCTCGCCATGGATGCGGTGGTGTCGGGGACGGCGGAGTTCTCGCACCGATACGACCCCCGCAGCCCGAGCATCGAGACCTTCCCCGCGGTCACGATCACAGGCGACACCCGGCCGGGCACACAGTACCCGGTGGAGCTGATGACGACGAGCCTCTCGACCGTCGTCAGGAACAGCGATGACCAGGAGTTCGAGTTGCACTCCCTCTCCTACATGTTCGAGAACCTGAGTTCGTCCGTATGACATCGCATGGGCGAAGCCGGCCCGGCGTATGTTCGCCGGCATCATGAAAAGGAGCTGACCGTGTGCAGTGGCGGCGGAGACGGCGGCGCGGCAAAGCGCCAAGCAGGCATGAAGCGCGAGCAAGACCTTGCGATTCAGGACATCAATCACGTCTTCGGCAAGGGTGACGGCCAAGCGCTCTACAAGAACGTCAACGTCCCCGGCGAAATGCAGATGCGTGGCTGGGAGCAGGTGCAAGGCCCCGACTCAACTAAGAAGGTGATCAGCGGTTACGACACCACGGGAAGAGACGCCAACGCGGCCGCCCGTGAACAACTGTACGGCACGATCACCAACGACTCGGAGGCCCGCCTACTCGACCAGCTTGGCGATGACCGCACAAAGGCGGAGCGTGGGGTTAGGTTCCAACTCGCGCGCCAGGGTTTGATGGGCGGCAGCGCCGACATCGACCAGGGCTCCGAAGTGCTCGAGCAGTTCCAGAAGGGCAGCCTTGAGGCGCGGAACGCCTCCACCGCTGTGAGCAACACCGCGCGCACATCCGACGAGAAGACCCGCGTGGGCCTCATCAACAACATTCGCAACGGCATGGCGCAAAGCGATGCCCTGTCTGCCGCCTATGCAGGCATGACCAACAACGCCAACGAGGCCCGCGACACCGCAATGGCCACCAACATCGGCGGTTTCTTCGACGACATCTCGATCCTCGGTGCGCAGCGTCAGTACCAGGACGGCCTGCAAAGAGGGGTGCAGCGCGGCCGCGGGTTCGGCGCCTCCACGTCGGCATCGCAGGGCGGATTCAACGGAGACAAAAGGCCGTGAACATCCGGGACGCCACACGCGAGGATGCGGTTTACGTCGGCGCCAATCTGCGCGAGCCCGACCGCATCGAGCTTGCCTTGCTGGGCCGCGATGCCAGTGATGTCGTGGTGAGTTTCGATGCGTCCGATGTCGCGCGAACGATCGAGCACGACGGCAAGCCCGTAGCGGTGTTCGGGCGCGTCATGCGTGACACCGGAGGCGCGTTCGTGTGGCTGCTGGCGACATCGGGGCTGGACAGTGTGCGGCGCGGGTTCGTGCTCGCCTGCAAGCCGGAAATCGGCCGCCTGCGGTTCGGCTGCGACCGATTGGTGAACATCACGCATCGGGACAATGCGACGGTCCTGCGCTGGCTGGCGTGGCTGGGCTTCCATGTGGAGCAAAAGCCCTGCGGGCCGGGCGATGAGTTTGTAATGTTCTGGATGCCGGGGGCTTGACGATGTGTACTGGAACAGAAGCGGCGTGGGTGCCTGCCTTGCTCGCTGCGGCAGGAGCAGGAACGACCTACATGGCCGCCGAGAAGCAGGAATCGGCACGCAAGCGCGCGATCAACCAAGGACTCGAAGCCGAGGGGCAGATTCAGAAGAAGGCCAACCTGCGCACCAACGATTTCGTGCAGGACAACTTCGACCCCACGAACCGCGCCGCCAACTATGAAACGCAGGCAGCGAACCAGGAGAAGTCCTTCGGCGAACTCCTGGCCAAGCAATCGTCGCTCGGTCAAGGCGAGATCAACGACTCCACCGCCGGCGCGTTGTCTGACGAGTACGTGCGCGGCAAGGCGAAGGCCACGGCCGACACCCAGCAGCGCACGCGCGACCTGTCTCGGCTTCTGTCCCGTCAGGGGGCAGTCGGCGGGCTGGCGAACCAGGACGCGATGGCCGGCGGTGACTACTCCAGCGACATGATGGGTTTCGGTGTGGATCAGCGACTGAACAACAACCTGACGAACGTGAAGTTCGGCTCTGCCGGCTCCAAGGGCGGCGAGCTTTCCTTGCTGGGCGGGCTGCTGTCCGGGTCGGCGGGGGTGGTCGGCGGCGCCAAGCGGAAGTACGACTCCACGAGGACGCCCGGCGCCACCAACGGCACGGACTGGGGCGAGTGATGGCAGGCTACGGACAACTCGGCCGCAGCTTCGGGACCGCCGTGGGCGGCTTCTTCGGCGGCGACTCACAGGCCCAGCAAGCCGGTGAGATGGCCGGGCTGCAGCGCATCGCGCTGGAAGACCAGATCGGCCAGCGCCGCGTGCTGGCGCAGGCTACGCAGCAGAAGATGCAGGCCGATGCGGCAGAAGCGGCAATGAAGACGCCGCAGGCGGGCATGCAGCGCGTCAGGCAAAGCCTCGGCATCCCGGAAGAGGCCGCGCCGCAACTCGACCAGTACCTGCGCGGCGGGCGCATCGATCGATACGACATGGGCGGCCGGCAAGGCCCCGTGATGCCCGCGCCCGAGTGGGCGGAGAAACCTGCGCTCGACAAGTTCGGACAGTTCTTCTCGGCGGATCAGGCGGTGCAGTCGGGCTCGGCGAAGTCGGTCAAGGACTACTTCGACGGCATGGGCGCACAGGCCGAAGCCGGCCTCACGGGGTTGATTGCCAGCGGCAATATCGACCCCACGGTGGGCGCCACGCGCGCCTATGCCATAAAGGGCAGCGCGCCGTACAACTTCAACGAGTACGGTGTCGGCAACAACCTGACAGGCGAAGTCGATGCCAGCGGTGGTCCTGCGGTGGCGTTCGGCAACTACCGCACGGCCACGACAGGCGCACAGCAAGCCAACGCTCGACAAAGCGACGCCTCTGCAGTGGCATCGCGTGCATCGGCCGACAACTCTCGTGCCAGCGCGGCCAAGACGCGATTCGAGATGACGGACGGCGCGAACGGTCGGGGCCAGAAGGCTCCTGTCGGCTATCGCTGGTCCGGAGACGCGCTAGAGCCGATCAAAGGCGGCCCGGCCGATCCTGCGACGAAGGGCGCAAAGCTTGCCAAGCCGCCGACCGAGGGCCAGGCCAAAGCGCTGATGTTCGGCTCGCGCATGACGGTTGCGGACGAGGTGCTGAAAGAACTTGAGGCCACTGGCCAACGGTTGCCCAACATGACGAAGCAGGCTGCTGAGTCGGTCCCTTTGATCGGGACCGCCTTGGGCATGGGCGCCAACATGTTAGGCACGGACGGCGAGCAGCAAGTCGAGCAGGCACAACGCGACTTCATCAACGCCATCCTGCGCCGTGAGTCGGGCGCGGTTATTGCGGACAGCGAGTTCAACAACGCTCGCAAACAGTATTTCGCCCAGCCCGGAGACAGCCCGACCGTCTTGCGCCAAAAGGAGATCAACCGCCGCACCGCAATCGAAGGCCAGAAGGCCGAGTTCGGCGAACAGTCGATGCCGCAGTTTCTCGACATCGTGCGCAGCGCCCGCTCGGAACGTCAGAAGCCGCTGCCGGATACGCCGCAGCGCAAGAGCGGCACGGTAAGCCGTGAGGCGGCGTCGCCGAGCGTGGACGCGCTGCTCGAAAAGTACAAGTAATGGCGACGCTCGAAGAGATCGAGGGCGCGCTCGTCAAGGCCGACGCAGCAGGCAACGCCGACGATGCGCGCACGCTTGCTGCCGAGGTGCGGCGCCTGCGCGCGGCGCCCCCCGAGCAGCCTGCCGCGGTGCAGGCCGGCAGCGCCTTGCGGGGCATTCCCCGCCAACTCGGCCTTGCCGCTCGCTACGCAATCGAAGGCCCTGCGCAGGCCGCGCAGATCGTCACCGAGCCGATCCGGCAGTTCTTGGTGAACCCGGTGGCGCGCCTCGCCGGCATGTCAGAGGCGCAGCCCTTGGCAACTGGCGCATCCTCCCTGGCCGATTCGCTGGGGCTGCCGAGCCCGAGTGGCGCCAACGAGCGAGTAGTCGGGGACGCAACCCGCTTGGGCTTCGGCGGAGCCGGGCTGGCGCGTGGCGCGGGGGTGGTGGCCGATGCGACAACCGGCGTCACCAGCAAAGTCGCGCAGATGTTTGCCGCCAACCAGGGCCAGCAAGTGGCCTCTGCCGCCACCGCTGGGGCTGCAGGAGGCTCCGTGCGCGAGGCTGGTGGCGGCGCTGGCTCGCAGGCTGCCGCAGCACTCATGGGCGGGCTTGCGGCGCCGGCAGGCATGGGCGCTGTGCAAGGGGCGTCGAACAAGGTTTCGCAGTTCTTCCGGCCGGCGCCGGCGATGCAGCAGGTTGACCAACAGATCGAACTGACGCTCTCCAGGCAGGGCGTTGACTGGTCGAGCGTCCCCGAGGGTGTCCGGCAAGGCATTCGCTCCGAAGTGCAGCAGGCTCTGCGCCCGGACGGCGAACTCGACGGGGCCGCGTTGTCCCGCCTGATCGACTTCCGTCGCGTGCAAGGGGCGACCCCGACCCGCGGCATGGTGACCCTCGACCCGGGGCAGATCACGCGCGAACGCAATCTCGCCAAGACGGGGGCGAACAGCGTCGATATCGGCATGCAGCAACTGTCGGGCATCGAGAACGCGAACAACCGCGCATTGATCCAGGGGCTGAACAACGCAGGCGCCTCCGGGGCCGACGATGCGGTCACGACCGGCGGCCGGGTGATCGGCGCATTGCAGCGTGGCCTGGATGCCGAGCGGGGCAACGTCAATCAACTCTATTCGGCCGCCCGCGATAGCAGCGGCCGCAGCTTCCCGCTCGACGGCGGCGCTTTCACGCAGCAGGCCAACAAGGCGCTCGACGACGCATTGCTCGGCGGCGCTCTGCCGCCCGGTGTGGCGCAGCACATGAACCGGATTGCGTCGGGCGAGGTGCCGTTCACGGTCGATTACGCGGAGCAGCTTAAAACGCAGATCGGCAACCTGCAAAGAGCGAGCAGCGACGGCTCTGTGCGCATGGCGCTGGGCAAGGTGCGCGAGGCGCTGGACAACACCCAAGTGATGGTCCTTGGCGAGCAGGCGCCTGCGGCCGGTGCACGAGCGGTGAACCCCGGCAACCTGCCCGCGCTGGCCGGGCCGCAACTCGGCGAGGACTCCTTGGCAGCGTTCAATCAGGCCCGCGCCGCGAATCGCACCATGATGCAGCGGATCGAATCAACGCCGGCTCTTCAGGCGGTCTACGATGGCGTCGAGCCCGACCGATTCGTGCAGCAGTTCATCGTCAGCCCAACCGCCAGCATCCGAGACATCCAGGCGCTGCGCCGCGAACTAGTGAACGACCCACAGGCCATGCAGTCGGTGAGGGGCAATCTTGCCGACCATCTCAAGCGCAAAGCCCTCGGCGGTGCCGACGACGAAGTGGGCAACTTCAGCGCATCCAACTTCAAGAAGGCGTTCGACGCCATCGGCGAGCAGAAGCTGCGCGCGTTTTTTGACCCTGAGGAAATCGACCAACTCCGCGCCATTGGTCGCGTAGCGAGCTACATGACCGTGCAGCCCAAGGGCAGCGCGGTGAACAACTCCAACAGTGGGGCACTGGTGCTCGGGCGAGGGCTGGACTTGCTCGACACCATCGCGGGCCGCCTGCCGATCGGGCAGGACACGGTGCGAGGGTTCGTTCGCGGCATCCAGCAGGGCAATGCGACGAACGTGCAGCCTGCTCTCATGCAGCCCAACTTGCGGCAGAGAACGCCGCGGTTGCCTGCTGCGGTCGCTGCCGGTGGGCTATTTGCCCTTCCGGGAGTCCCACCAGGCCAGGATGATCGCCGCCCCTAACCAGCCCAGGAAAATGGGGTCCATGCCCCATAGGGTTTCGTTCACGTCACATCGCATGGATTGCGCATCGACCTAGTTTACTCGCAGCACTGCATAAAGGTGCCGCCCAATGTCGTTTGCGCCAACGTACACGCCGACTACCAGTTTTGCCCAGGACGAGAGCAATCAAGCTAGCGGCAGGGCGACCGTCAAGACGGCGTCCGTCGATGTCGAACTCGCCAACATCGCCACCAGCCACAACGAGCTGAACGCGAACGTCAAGAAGCTCCAGCGCGACGACGACAAGCTACGCGATCTCCTGGTCGAGCCCTACGCCCTGTCCGAACAGACCCGGGCCATGATGGCGGCGGGCGGGAAGGTCCCCAAAGGAGCCTGGCTGGCCAACACCAACTACGCCCTGAGCGACCTGGTGCAGTTTCAGGCCGTGGCCTACATGTGCCAGACGGCGCACAACTCCGGGCCGTCGTTCAACGTCGGCTTCTGGCTCACAATCTCGGGGGACGGCTCGTCGGCATCCAGTGCCCAGCAGTCAGCCGCCAGTGCCGCGACCGCCTCTGCCGCCGCCGCCGCTTCCGCCACCTCTGCGATCAATGCGGATTCGGCCGCAGACGCTGCCATGCTGAGCGCGAACGGAGCGGCAGACAGCGAACTCGCCGCGCAGAACGCGGCGAACTCGATCGCTGGGCTTACCCCGGTGAACCTGTCGGCCTACATGCTCGATCTGCTGGCGAACAACAGCGCCGCATCGACCAGAACCGATCTGGGTGCAGCCAGTGCCGTTTCCGTTGCTGGCGTCAGCGTGAAGGATTTCGGGGCGCTGTGCAACGGTGTGACGGATGACACCGCCGCTGTCGCTGCGGCAGTGGCGGAGGCGCTTTCAAGAAACGTCGGCGTCATCTGGTCTGGGGGCTCGGCGCTCACTTCGGCGTCGATTGCAGACTTTCACTCGGTGCGTCACTACGGCTACGGCGCCGTGATTCGTGGGACGGACACGTTCTACATCTCACCCACCGGCAGCCAGACGAACACGATATACACCTCCACATCGGGAAGTGTTTTCTCTGACGGCTTGTCCGCAGCGCAGCCACGGCGCACGCTGCAGGCCGCCATCGATGCGCTGTCGAACTGGCAGCTCATGGGCGGCGGCTGGAAGATCAAGATGGCCGCCGGCACCTATGCCCGCGCACGCACGCCGGACGCCGGGCTGCGCAGCCTGAAGCCCATCGAGATCGAGGGGCCGGCCGTGGGCGGCCATCCCAATGTGCCGACTGCCTTGGTCAAGGAAGGCGCCACGCAGGCGTCCACGGGACTGGTGGTGTTCGACACCAACCTAGTGCTTCGAGATATCAAATTCGAGGATTACAACGGCACATCCGCTGCGGCAGGCGTGTCGGGATCGCGGTCCTTGATCTACACCGAAAACGTCCACTTCACGGACTGCTATTACGGGTTCTCGAACGGCGGCGCGCCGGCAGTGGTGAATGTCAAGGGCGGCATCTTCGATGACTGCGGCTACCTGAACAGCGTGACCTCAGGCGGCGCGGCGATCCGCGGTTTATTCCACCCGAAGTGCGAGATCGGCGCGCAGGATGCCGGCACGCTGGCAGGCGGCCCGATCATCCGCAATTGCTCGCTCGGGATTCGACTTCAGGAGGGGGGCACCGGGCATTGCGACTTCGTGACCTTCGAGGATTGCGGCGTCGGTATTCGCTTCCCGACCGGGGCGCGGCTGAACCTCGATGGATCAAGTTTCAAGCGCTGCGGAACGGCCATTTACATCACCAGCGGCAGCTACGCCGACACCACCCCGAACACGGTATTCGGGACGGGTGCCGACGCCAACGGCCGAAACATCGTGGTTGGGCAGGGGAGCCTCGTCGCCAGCGGCGTGATCGACGGACAGGCGCTCGGGAACGCCGTGGACATCCACTGCTTCAGCACCACGTACCCCGCCGCCGTGTACACGTCGATCTCTTCGGTGAACACGGTCGAAAGTTTCCTTCTCAAGGCGGGCCAGTTCGGCGGTGTCGCGTACTCCGCCAACCCTTCCCGGAAAATCCGCTGCATCGTCCACGGGACGCTCGCCGGCACCACAGGCACCTACAAGCGCGTGGCCCTGCGGCTCGGTTCAGCGGCGATTGCGCTGCTGTCGTTCGCTGGCTCCACGGTGGGCAACTTCCGTGCCGAGCTGGAGTGGTCCTTCATTAGCAGCAGCGTCCAGCACTACAGCGCGATCGGCACCGCGGCGGGAGTCGTTCCGTCCCTCAGCCAAGGCGCTGGCGCGGTGGGTATGTCGGTTGACCAGACCATTGCCCTGCAGGCCTACGTGGAGAACGCCGCAGACAGCATAACGGTCAACGCTATCGAGTGGTTCGTGCAGGGGGTATGAACAACGACACCGACGCCGAACAAAACGGCGAGCGGACGCGCCGCCAGCTTTTCCGCTTCGACCCGACCGTCAACAGCGGAACCATTCTGCAGATGGCGCTGCTCGTCATCGGCATCTTCGGGGCCTACAGCGCGCTCAAGGAGGGGCAGGCCACGCAACAGGTGCGAATCGAACAGGTGGAGAGCAGCGCATTGGCCGAGTCGCTGCGCGTCAAGGAGTCGCTCGGCGAGATCAAGGGCGACCTCAAAGAAGTACAGCGCACGGTCAACGAGATCAATCAATCGCTCGCAACCATCAAAGGCGCGGCGAAGTGAATTTCACCAAATACGGTGGCCGGCGCTTCCTGATGTCGATGGGCTGCGCGCTCGTGAACACCGTATTACTGTGGTTCGGCAAGATCGATCCGACGACTTACCGCGACCTGACGATCGCCACCGTCGCGGTCTACATCGCCGGCAACACGTACCAGAAGAAGGTCGAGGCGGCGTACCCGCCTGACCAGGTGTGATGGAACTCCACGCGCCATTGCCGCCTGCGACGAGCGTGCCGATTGCGCGCTTGCTGATCGATAAATCTCTCGTCAGCGAGCAAACCGCCCGCGCGCTGCAAGCGGCTATCAAGGACGAGCCACCGAAGGGTAGCCCGTGATCTCCGTCGTCCTGTCCTTCCTCGCCGGGATGCTGCTCGGCGCGGTGCTGTGCTTCATGGGCGTCGCGGCGGTCGTGTTCGGGCCGAGGAAATAATGGAATTCGACGCTGCTTTTGATCGGTTGCTGGGCCATGAGGGCGGCTACTCGTTCCACGCCGACGATCCCGGACGCGAGACCATGTGGGGCGTGACGGCGCGCGTCGCCCGCTCCCACGGCTACACCGGCGACATGAGCCGGCTGCCGCGCGAGACCGCCAAGGCCATCTACCGCGCGTCCTATTGGGACGCCATCCGGGCCGACGAACTGCCCGAGGCGCTGCGCTACACCGTGTTCGATGCGGCCGTCAACAGCGGCGTGCGTCAGGCAATCCGGTGGCTGCAACGGGCTGTTGATGTCGGTGATGACGGCGTGATCGGGTCAATGACGATGGCAGCAGCCCGTCGCGCCGATGGGCTGAGAACAGCCGTCGAGTTCAACGGCCACCGGCTCGACCTGATGACGAGCCTGCCGACGTGGAATGCTTTCGGCAAAGGCTGGTCGAGACGGATCGCCGACGAGTTGCTGCGGCTGGCGCGGGCGTGATCCGCGCCCTGCTCACGCTGCTGCCCGTCTGGGCGTGGGCGCTCCTGCTCTCGATCGCCCTGGCCACGGCGGGCGGCATCGGCTGGCGGCAGGGCGCGGCACGGGTGCAGGGTCAGTGGGACGCGGCCGAACTCAAACGCGAGCAGGCCAGCGCCGACAAGCTGCGCGAGGACGCGCGCATCAGCCGGGCCGCGTCGGCCGAATTCGAGCGCCAGAGGGCCGATCAACAACGCAAACAGGCGAGGCAAGCCAATGACCTACGACAAGCGCTCCAGCGGCCCGTCTCGTGTCCGGCCGTCCTGGCCGACGTGGTTGTGCCTGCTGATGTTGTCCGGCTGCTCCACGACGCCGGCACCGATCAACGTGAGCCAACCGCCGCCGGCGAATCTCGCCGCTGATCCGTGGGCAGGCCCTGCCTACCCGCCGGGTGACGTGTCGCTGGAGCGGCTGCTCGGCATCGTGGCCGCCCGAGAACTACAAGCCGCGCAGTGTCGCGCCCAGGTTAGAGGGCTGCTGCAAGCGTGGCCGTCCTCTGCTGACTCTCTCAAACGATAAGGCCACTATGACCCCACCCAAGCTCATCATGGTCCGCTGGGAAGACGCGAAAGTGATCGAGGGGGGAACGTGGTGCGAGAACAAGCCCAGGGTCTATGAGCCGCATGTGTTCGTGCAGATCGGCTTCCTGACGCTCGATGCGCCCGAGGGCATTCACCTTGTGGCGGCCTGGCACCCGGAGCAGACTTCGCCGCCCGACCAGATACCCCGCGCGATGATCCGCGAGATGGTCGAACTGGTGCCCAAGATCGGCAAAAAGGGCGGCCGGTAATGGTCGCGCCAACGGGCCAACTCGATGAGCGACTGAAAACCTGGGCCAGCGAGACGCAGTGCCGCTACATCGACGCCGTCAACGAACACGGCTCGCTGCGCGCCGCTGCCCGCGCGCTCGGGCTGAACTACACAACGGTCAACGGCGCCATACGTGCAGCGAAGGGCCGGGCGTCCCTCAAGGGCTGGTCGCCCGAGCACGACATGACCAAGACGGTCCCGGAGGCGTTCGTGGTTCGCGGCACGTCCACGCTGTACGACGAGGCCGGCAAGGCGAAGCTGCAGTGGGTCAAGACGCGTCTGGACGACGAGAAGGCCGGCGAGGTGGTTCGCGCCGCCATCGCCGCGCTGTCGGAGGATGTCCGCGCACTCGCGCCGCTAACGCCAGCGCCCGAGCGGGTGCATGACGATCTGCTGTGCGTGATCCCGATAGGCGACTGCCACATCGGTATGTACGCCTGGGCCAAGGAGACGGGCGATGCATTCGATCTCGACATCGCCCGCAAGCTGACAACGGGGGCCATCGACCGACTGATGCAGGCCGCACCGCCGTCTAAGACATGCATTATCTTGCCTTTAGGCGACGTATTCCACGCAGACGACCAGACCAACCAGACGCCGGCCCACCGCCATCAGCTCGACGTGGACTCGCGCTACGTCAAGGTTCTCGGGGTCGGCATCGAGGCGTTCCGCCACGTCATCCTGCGCGCGCTGCAAAAGCACGAGCGCGTGATCGTGCGCTTCGTCGCCGGCAACCACGACCCGCACAGCATCTGGGCGCTGGCCTTCACGATCTCGGCCTACTTCGCCAACGAACCCCGAGTCGAGGTGGACTTGAGCCCGTCGAAGTTCTGGTTCTTCCGCTTCGGCCAGGTGCTGATCGGATCGACCCACGGCGACACGGTCAAGCATGACGCGCTGCTCGGCGTGATGGCCGCCGACCGGGCCCAGGACTGGGGGCAGACCTCCAGGCGCTACTGGTACACCGGCCACGTCCACCACCAGAGCGTGCGCGAGTACCCCGGCGTGGTGTGCGAGTCCTTCCGCACCCTGGCGGCCAAGGACGCCTATGCGGCGGGACACGGCTACCGGGCAGGGCGCGACATGGTTGCCATCGTGCATCACCGCGAGCACGGCGAGATCGAGCGGCACCGCGTGGACATTGGGATGCTGGAGCCGGCTTAGGGGTGCTCCGAGGCTGGCAAGCGCTGATGCCCGAGCCGTGACGATCCGTCACGGGTTGTCGTCAAGCGCCGTGGGAATATACCTCTCGCAACCCGCGCCAATGCGTGCTCAAAAAATAGGCAATCGTTCCCATGGATCGGGTTGCAGGCCGCGCCAATCCTAGATAGAGCCGGTGGACTCTTAATCCGTAGGTCGAGTGTTCGAGTCACTCAGGGCCCACCATATAAATCAAGCACTTAGAAGCGCATCACTGGATGCATTCACAGTGTTTGATTCCCACCAAATTCCCACCGTGGGAATATCCACGCGCTACAGCGCATTGCGCCGTGCAACTCCGCTGCGCTCATAGACTTTTGCCGTTGTGCCGGGGTTGACGTGCAAATCCGGCAGCGAGCCGGTGCGCGCCTTGTGCTCCGTCGCGTAGTAGGCGCGTAGGTCGTGGAACGTGAAGCGGCGCGTGACGATCATCGCCGCGACCGCCTCGCGCATCAGCTTGCCCCACATGGCAGCGAACCCGGATGAGGTGTACGGGTTGCCGCGCCGGTTCGGGAACACCGCACCGAGCTTGCCATCGGCGGAGAACGCCTGCAGCCGGCCGCGCAGTTCCAACAGCGCCGCGCTTGCCGCCACGCGCTCGACCTTCTCGACGCCGAGTCGCTGCTTGGCTCTGCGGATGCGCACCTCGTCCATACCGAACTGAGGCCAATGCAACGGGAGTAACTCGGCCTGCCGGCTTCCGGCGAGTGCCGCGAACTCAGCGGCCATCACGATGATGCGCCACTGGCCGCCCTTGCTGTTTGCATGATTAACCAGCGCGTCGATCTGCTCGCGCTCGGGCGCGACGGTCCGCGGTCGCTCGCGGTTGCGGGCGACTTGTCCGCCTCGGCATGGGTTGTGAGTCGCTTCGCCGCGTTCGATCGCCAGCCCGATCAGGTTGCCGAGCAATGCGACCTCCCGATTGGCTCGAACCGGCGCTTGCGCACGCTCGATGCGCAGGTAGCGCGCAACATCGGGGGCGGTGATGACGGATGCGTGGACATCGCCGAACACGGGCAAGAGGCTCTCGCTGTAGGACTCGTAATCGGCCTGGGTGCGCTCGCGCAGGCTGGCCCATGCCGGCGACGCCTTGTAGTGCGCCCACAGGCGACTGACGGTGCCGACATCTTCCGTCTTGCCGTTCAACTCCAGCACCTTGCGGATCGCATCCGCACGGTCGGTGCCGAGCGCGAGAGGTTTGCCGCCGACCGGGTGATAGCGGTAGCTCACGGTCTTGCCGTCGCTCCAGGGGCGGGCTTCCATGCGCGGGAGCAGGCCGGCGGCTGTCGCACGGTCGCGGGGTTTGTTCATGCTACCTTGCTCCACTTCGGCCCGCCGGCCGGCTTGCCATTGTGCTGCCGCTCCCAATCGTTGCGCCACACCAGCGGTGAGCCGTCGGGCCGACGCTCGACCCGCAGTCCGATCCGGCGCAGGAATCGAATCTGCGCGAAGTGCTGCGTCAGCGGCCGGCAAATGCCATCGACTTCCGAGTCGGACAGGTACGGAGGCATCACTCGCTCTCGTCAGGCATCAGGGAGTGGAGAGGTGGCGTTCAACTCTTCCCGCTCGTCTCTGCGGCCTTCGGCGTAGGCGTGTGTCTGCGCTTCATCGAGCAGCCTCTCCGCTGCCTCGCACCGCTGCGTCAGAGAGGCGAGGGCGGCTAGGTGGTCCGACTGGTGCACCAGCCCAATTGGTTCTTCATCGTCGTCGCAATACTTGGCGCATTCAGCCTGGGTCGGAAACATCATGGGCTCGTCGTGGTGAGTCATCCACGCAACCACGGGCACGCTGTCTCTATCGGTGTCGGGGGTCATGGGTGTTCCTTCGCTGTCTTCTGCATCGCAGCGTCTATTGCTTCCCTGAAGGTGTGCCCCACCATCTTTTGCGTGGTGTGCCGGAAGTCGCCAACAACGCGCCAGTCGGTGCGCGATCCGCCGTCAATGACTCCGTTCCAGCTTTTGCAGAACAGGTGGCGCTCCAGCCAGGACAATCGCTCGGCGTCCTTGCGCAGCGCTACGGCCTGCGCCGGCGTGAGCCCCTGCAGGTAGTCCAGCGCATCCTCTACGCACATCAACTGCTCACGAAGCTGCTCTATCTCGTCTTTCATCTTCAATCTCCTGTGCGCGTATGGTCGATATCGGCGTCAGTAGCGGCATGGACGGGCGGCAACGTCACCCCGAACAGCGCCGCCAACGCAATCGTGTTCTGCTCGGTGTGGTAGCGCCCCTTGCAGCGGATCACCTTCTCGGCGGCCTGTGAGATTGCTCGCAGCCGCTCGATCTCCCGCTCCAGTCTGTCGATA
>NZ_JACDCU010000107.1 GCF_013817365.1 Methylibium sp.
GTGGCCGAACTCGAGCGCGCCTTCGCAAGCGCGGCGCGCGCCGCCGTCGACAAGGAACAAACGCGCCAGCGCCTGCTCGCCATCACCGGCAACGCCACCGTCGCCCTGTTCGTGATGGACACGCGCCAGCACTGCACGTTTATGAACCCGGCCGCCGAGCAGATGAGCGGCTACACGCTCGCCGAGTTGGCCGGTCGCCCACTGCACGAAGTCCTCCATCACAGCCATGCCGATGGCCGCCCTTACCCGATCGAAGAGTGCCCGATCGACCGCGCCATGCCGTTGAACGACCGGCAGCAGGGCGAGGACTGCTTCATCCACAAGACCGGGCGCTTCTACCCGGTGGCCTACACCGCCAGCCCCATCCACCAGGATGACGAGAACGGCGTGGCCGTGGGCACGATCGTCGAGGTGCGCGACATCACCGCCCAGAAGGAAGCCGAGGCGGCCCGGCGCGAACTGCTGGAACGCGAGCAGCACGCGCGTACCGACGCCGAGGAGGCCAATCACGCCAAGGACGAGTTCCTCGCCATGCTGGGCCACGAGCTGCGCAACCCGCTGAGCGCAATCGGCAACGCCTCGCACCTGCTCGACCGGCAACCCGCCGGCGGGCACGCCGAACGGGCACGCGGCGTGATCAGGCGCCAGGTCGACCACCTCGCGCGCCTGGTCGACGACCTGCTCGACGCCGGCCGCGTGGCCACCGGCAAGATCATCGTGGCGCGCTCGCCGCTCGATCTGGCCGAGCTCGTGCGGCGCACCGTCGCCGTGGTCGGCGCCGACGGTCGGGCCGAGCACCACCGGCTGAGCACCGAGCTCGAGCCGGTGTGGGTGGATGGCGACGAGACACGGCTCGAGCAGGTGGTGAGCAACCTGCTCACCAACGCCCTGCGCTACACGCCGGCCGGCGGCAGCGTGCGGATCACGCTCTCCGCCGAGAACGCCGAAGCGGTGCTGACGGTCGCCGACTCCGGCATCGGCATCGCAGCGGCCATGCTGGAGCGCGTGTTCGATCTGTTCGTGCAGGGCGAGCGCGGCATCGAGCGGCGCCAGGGCGGCCTGGGCATCGGCCTGCCCCTCGTGCGCCGGCTGGTCGATCTGCACGGCGGCAGTTGCCAGGTGCTGCAGCGCGCCGACGGTCTCAACGGCGTGGCCGCAGCGTGCGCGCTACGCCCCGACGCGGCGCTGGTGGACATCGGCCTGCCCGGGCTGGACGGGCACGGCGTGGCCCGGCAAATTCGCGCCAGCGACGCCGGTGACGACATGTTGTTGATCGCCCTGACGGGTTACGGCCAGGACGAAGACATGCGCAAGGCGCTGGAGGCCGGCTTCAACGCGCACCTCGCGAAGCCGGCCGATGCCGACCGGCTGCTGCGCCTCATTGCGGCCGGCCGTGGCCCTTCAACGAGCGAGGCTCGGTCCGAATGAAGCCGCTTCGGCCTCAGCGCAGCGTGCTATCACCGGAGCCGCTGTCGCGAAGCGCTGTGGCACTGCTGCTGTCCCGCAGGCTGGCCGGGCTGCCATCGGCGGGGCCAGGCGCCATGTCTTCGCGATCGCCGGGCCGCTCGCGCGGCTGGACCTGCGACGCGGTGTGGTGGGTGTCGACCGGCACGCCACCGCCCTCGCCTTCCCAGGTCTGCAGGTATTCGGGTTTGGCAGCAGGGCGCGACGAGAGCCCCTGCGAGCGGCGGTAGCCGGCATAGCAGCCGGCGGCCAGGGCGCCCAATGCCATCGTGATGGCGAGTTTGCGATTGCGCATGGAGTCTTTCAAAAGTTCGAGCGGCTCCAGCATGGCACGCTCGGGCGCTCACGTCGGTGGCACGACGCACCACGGGCGGGTGCTCGGCGCACATCCAGTGCCCCACTGTCCACCTCCGGGTGCTTTCCTTCAATCCCAGTACGGCATCGACCCGTAGTGGCGGTGCAAGTCGCGGTGCCACTGCGCATCGGGCGTGTTGGGCCAGTGTTGCTTGTCGAAGGCCGGGGCGGTATCGAAGGTCGAACGCTCGGCGTCGAGGACCAGCCAGCCGCGTTCGACGTTCAGTTCGAGCGCGCTCCACGGCAGCGCAAACAGGCGCTCGCCCAGGCCCATGAAGCCGCCGTAGGTCATGACCACGTAAGCGATGCAGCCACGGTCCACGTCGAGCAGCAATTCGCTCACGGTGCCGAGCAGTTCGCCGCGGCGGTTGACGACGCGGTCGCCGCACAGCGTGCCCGAACTCATCAGGCGCTGCCCTGGACCGTTCGGCCGCTGGGGCACCCCCGCCGTGCCGCGGGCGCGGCCGCTTTGCAAGCTCGGTGTCGTGGCCATCGCCAGCAGCGGTCCAGCGATGCCGAAGCGGCTCACGGCCACGCTCGGCGGGATGGCGCAGCGCGGCACAGCCCCCCTCGGTCGGGTCTTTTGTTGAGCGGCGACGGGTTCATGGAAGGCTCCAGGATGACAAGGCACGCGCTTCAGCGCGCCGATCGGCATTCATTCGGCAAGCGGCATGCCCGTGCGTCAACGCACCCACGCCGCCGGTTTTTGCCACGGCCGGCGTGCAACAGCGAACCGAAGCGCCGCTTCGCTCGTTCGCCATGCTTCCCATCGCGAGCGTCAGGTGCTCTTCTTGCCTCTTGCCTCTCATGACTTTCTTTCGGCTCGACCGATTCAAATTCCGCTGGCCCACCGCATCGCTCGGCACCTGGCTCGTGGCGGTGCTCCTGCTCGCCACACTGCCGATCGCCGGCCTGATGGCCTGGCAGCTCGCGAAGACGGCACGCACAGCGCAGGAGCGCGTTCACGACGAACTGAAGCTCGCGGTGCGGTCGGTGGCAGACGCGGTCGAGCGCGAACTCGCCGCATCGGTCGATGCGCTGGAGAGCCTCGGCCATTCCGAAGCCCTGCAACGCGGCGACGTGGCGCAGTTCCAGCGCACGGTGGCCACGCATCCGCATCAGCGGCCCGGCTGGATCAGCATCTACCTCATCGACCGCGGGGGCGCACTCCTGTTCGACACCCGCGAGCCGGCCCTGTGCCCCGACGAACGCCAGATCGACCCACTCGGCCTGGAGCGCATGCTGCAGGCCCGCGAAGCGCAGATATCCAATGTGGTGACGGGGCGCTTCCCGGGCGTCAACGCAACGGCCATCGAAGTGCCGGTGCTGGTGAACGGTGCGCCCCGCTACGTGCTCGGCGCGTGGATCGATGCGGCGGTCTGGCAGCAACTCATCGAAACCGGCAGCGGCACGGTCGGCAGCTTCACCGACCTGTTCGACCGCAATAACCGGCTGATCGCGCGCACGCTCTCGCCGAGCACCAGCGTCGGCCAACCACTGCCGGCCGGCACAGTGGCCACCATGCGCGGCAAGCTTTCGGGGGTCAAGCGCGTGGACATGCTGGGCGGCGGCGAGGCCTATGCCGCCTGGCACCAGGTGCAGCTTGCGCGCTGGGGGGTGAGCGTGGCGGTGCGTGCCGAGCCGCTCGACCGCGCGCACCGCGAAGCGCTGCACACGGCCATCGCCACCGCCCTGGTCTGCCTGGTGCTGGGCATCGGCCTGGCCTTGCTTCTTGCGCGGCGCATGACACGGCCGCTGCACCGGCTCGCCAGCCATGGCGCGGCAACGCCTTTCGAGCCGATTGCGGTGCGCGAGATCGCGCAACTGCGCGATTCGCTGCTGTTCGCCAATGCGCAGGACGCGCTGGCCCGCGACCGGCTGCGCTCCAAGGCAGACGAGTTCGAGACCTTGTTCGAGAGCAGCCCCATCGGCCTGGCCTTTGCGCAGGACCCGCAATGCCGCGTGGTGCTTCACAACGCCGCAATGAGCCGGCTGTTCGGTGACTCGACCGCGCCGCAGGCCGCCGGAGTGCAGGTGCTGCGGCAGGGCCGCCTGCTCGGCCACGCCGAGCAGCCGCTGCAGGTGGCGGCCGCCGAAGGAAGCACGATCAGCGACTGCGAACTCGAGATCCGCATCGAAGGGGCCGAGCCCCGATTCGTGATCGCGCACGCCTTGCCGCTGCTCAATGCCCAGGGCCGCCCGCGCGGCGCCATCGGCGCGGTGGTCGACATCACCGAACGCACGCTCGCGGAGGCGCGCCTCATGGAAGCCGACCGGCGCCTGCGCGAAAGCCAGCGCCTGGTCGATCTGGCCCAGGAAGCCGGCCATGTCGGCTTCTTCCACTACGAGTTCGAGCGCGACGCCCTGGCCTGGACGCCCGGGCAGGCGATGCTGTTCGGCCTGGACAAGACACCGCCCTTCGAAAGCAGCCTGGGCGAATGGGTGCAGCGCATCGACGCGCAGGACCGCGGCCCGGTGCAGGACGCGCTGCGTGCCATGCTCGCCGCGAAGCAGGAAAACGAGACGGTGGAGTTCCGCGTGGCGCTGCCCGCAGGCCACACGCGCTGGCTGTCGAGCCGCCTGCTGATGAGTTACGACGGGCAGGGCCGGCCCGTACAGATGGTCGGCGTGAGCGTGGACATGACCGACCAGAAAGAGGCCGAGCGCGAACGGGCGCTGCTCATCGAGAGCGAACGCGCCGCGCGCCTGCAGGCCGAGCAGGCCAGCCGCGCGAAGGACGAGTTCCTCGCCATGCTGGGCCACGAACTGCGCAACCCCATGAGCGCCATCGGCTCGGCGGTCGAATTGCTCAACCGCGTGGACGCGGGCAGCGAGGTGGGCGTGAGCGCGCGCCACATCATCGAGCGCCAGACCCGCCACCTGGCCCGCCTGCTCGACGATCTGCTCGACGTGGGCCGCGTCATCTCCGGCAAGATCCTCCTGTCCAAACATGCCATGGACCTGTGTACGCTGGTGCAACGGCAGGTCGCCACGCTGCAGATGAGCGGCGTGTTCGAACAGCACGATCTGCAGCTCGACCTGCAGGAAGCGTGGACGCTGGCCGATGCCACGCGCATCGAGCAGGTGATCAGCAACCTGATCACCAACGCAGCCAAGTACACGCCCGCCGGCGGGCGCATCGAGGTCGGCGTGCGGGCCGAGGGCGATGTGGCGCTGCTCGAAGTGCGCGACACCGGCGTGGGCATTCCGGCGGAGTTGCTGCCGCGCATCTTCGATCTGTTCGTGCAGGGCGAGCGTTCGCTCGACCGCCGCGCCGGCGGGCTCGGCGTGGGCCTGACGCTGGTGCGCCGGCTGGTCGAACTCCACGAAGGCCGCATCGAAGCGGAAAGCTCGTCCGCCGGCAGCGTGTTCCGCGTTCGCCTGCCGGGCATCGCTGCGCCCGTGCGCGCCGCCCCGAGTGCTGCGCTGCCGCCTTCACGGCGCCGCCGCATCGTGGTGGTGGAAGACAACGAGGACGCACTCGAAGCGCTGCGCGGTCTGCTCGAGCTCGACGGCCACACCGTCTCCAGTGCGCGCGACGGCGAGCAAGGCCTGGCGGTGGTGCTCGAGGACCGTCCCGACGTCGCCATCGTGGACATCGGCCTGCCCCGGCTGACGGGCTTCGAGGTCGCCCTGCGCAGCCGCCGCGGCGGCTACGCCGGCCAGATGATCGCCGTGTCGGGCTACGGCCAGGGCAGCGATGTGGAGCAGGCGCTGAAGGCCGGCTTCGACGCGCATCTGGTGAAGCCGGTAGATGCGGAGGCCTTGCGCAGGTTGCTGGTTCAGGGCTGAGGTGCGGCGAGGGCTAGGGTGAGGGCCGGCCGGAACCTTCGTCCTCGGCATCGTCATCCTCGTCTTGCGCACCCGTGGCAAGGAGATCCATATCGTCGCCCTCGCCTCGCCCCGAACCACTGCCGTCGGAGAGCAGATCTTCGTGTGCGCCTCCAGCGCCCGTCAGCCCCCCCGGAGCGCTGACGATGCTGTCGGGCGCAATGTCGGCCGCCTCGCGCCGGCCCGCGTCGCCCGCCGCACTGCGCCGCTCGCCGGTGCCGGTGTGATCGCTGTCGGCGCCGGGCGAGAACGCATCGGCCACAGTGTCCGAATGCTGGCGGTCCGGTTCGGCCGCCACATCGGCAGGCAAGCCCGGATCGCCTTCGTCCAGATCGCCGAGGCCGGCGACATCGCTGCCGCTGTCGGAGGTGTCGCTGGGGCCGAGGTCGGCCGCATCACGGCCGCGTGGAATCGAAGGTGCCCGGTCGATGCCTAGCAAGCTGCTGGTGGCCATGTGAACTGCTCCTTGTGAGTGATGCCGGCGGCGGCCTTGCTCGCGCCGACGAACCCCGTTGCGGCAAGCGATATGCCGACGCCTACCTCGCTCCGAACGCCTGCGTCCAGTAGATCGTGGCGGCGCTGGCCGGCTCGACGGCATACGCGGCACCCATCTCGGTGAAACGGCCGCTCATGATGTTGCTGCAGTGGCCCGGGCTGGCCAGCCAACTGGCCATCGCCTGCGCCGACGAACCCTGCCCGGCCGCGATGTTCTCGCCGACGGCACGCCAGCCGTAGCCCTCGCGCCGGGCCCGGTCGCCGACCTGCGTGCCGCCCTGGCCTTCGTGCGCGAAATAGTTGCGGCTCGCCATGTCGCGGCTGTGTGCCAAGGAGGCCGCCGCGAGCGCCGCGTTCCATTGCACGGGCGGCGCCGCCTCGAAGCGCTGGTCTCCACAAGCCCGGGGCTCGGCGCGCGCCTCGTTGACGAGTTCGAGAACGCGCTGCCCGGCCGCTCGCCAGTCACCCAGATCGGGCGACAACACCGGCTGGGCGAGCACGACGCGCCAGCGCCGGCCCTCGCGCGCAACACCGATCTCCGAATACTGCGAGCTCGACAAGACGCTGCAGTAACGCTGCTCGAGCAGCCTCATGGCCGCCTGCGCATCGTCCGGCCCAGCCAGCGTGATCAGCACCGACCGGGACGCGGCGTACCCGGCCTCCTTCAACGCGTCCTGCAACTCGGCCCCGGCGCTCGCCGGCACGCTGGCGAGCACGGGCGCGGGCGCCAGCGGTCCGGCCATGGCGGTGCGCTGGCCTTCACAGTCCTGCGGCGAACCGCGGTGGGCGTTGATGAGACCGACCAGCGCGCCGGCATCCTGCGCCTGAGCCACCGGGGCGAACACGCCGGCGCCGACGCACAAGGCGGTGACCGCCAGCGCTTCAGCCCGCTTCCACATAGGCCGCCATGAAGCTGCGCCGGCGCGCATGGACGCCTCGAACGATGAGCGCGAAGCGCTGCGTTTGGCAACGGAGGAGCCGCGGCGCGCGGCGTTCGGTGAGGGCATGGTTTCGCGAAGGTTTCGCCGGCGGCAATGCGCACAGTCCAGCACGCCGCGCGCCCGGCGCCGGGAATGCACCTTGCCGTTGAGGCCTCAGTGCGGCCTCGACGGCTCGCACGCTCACCCTTCAAAGGAGATCGCGGTGAACCAGTCCAAGAACACCCCTTCGCAAAACCCGCAAAGCGGCCAGCAAGACCAGTCTGGGCAAGGTTCCGGGCGGGAAGGCGGCCAGACCGGCCAAGCCGGTCAAACGCGGCAGGCCGGCGCCCGGATCGGCCAGAGCGGTCAGCAAAAGCAGGGCATGCAAACCGGCGGCGGGCAGCAGGACAACACCGGTTCTGGCGGTCAGGGTCCGCAAGACCTGCAGCAAGGCGAGCCCGCGGGAGGAGGCGACCAAGCGGGTAGTCAGCAGCAACAGGGCGGGCAATCCGGCCTGCAGAAAGGCGGCGCCGGCAGTTCGCCGGTCCAGGAGGAGGACGGCTCCAACCGCGTCGGCCTGCGTCGCCCGGCGGGCGGCTCGCCGAACACACCGCGGCAGTAAGCGCGCGCGGCGGGCGAGGCGTGCCTCGCTCACCTGTTCTCCTCAGCCAAAGGCTCCGTTAGAGCGTCGCCGGTCTCTTGGGCGGCTTCCGGACCAGTCCTCCATGCCTTGCTGCCGGAGTTCGGACTTGAACTCTTCGATCGGTTCTTCAGCCTTGCTGCGGCGTGAGCATCAGCCGGTCGGAGTCGTAACCCTTGAGCCGTGCGTGGTCGACCAGGCGCTGGTAGCGATCGCCCGCAAGAAACGGCGTGCGCGAAAGCAACCACAGGTGCTTGCGATCGGGCGTGCCGACCAACGCGCTTTCGTAGTCGGCATCCACATACAGGATCCAGTAGTCAGCCCACACGAAAGGCAGAAACCGCATCCATTCCGGCGCGAAGCTGACCTCCAGCTTGGCCGGATCGTCGGGGTCGGTCATGCGAGCCTCGCCCTGCACCACCGCCGCGCTGCCGTCTTCGCGCAGGCACTGGTTGAGGACCGCAATGCCGTCGTTGTTCAGCAGGTAGGTGGCCGACACGTCGCTGTCGCACTTGGCCTCGCTGCGCAAGGGCATGCGAGCGATCTCGAACCAGCGGCCGGTGTAGCGCGGCAGGTCGAGGTTGATGGCGGTGGAAGGATCGGGCGCGGAGGCGGTGGCCTTCAGGCCGGCCAGAAGCGGCAGGCCGATGCTGACCAACGACAACATTTGCGGACTGATCCGCTGGCGCAAGGACCCCGGCAACAAGGGCCAGGCCATCGTCATCAGGCGCGTGAGCATGATCGGCCGGCGCCGAGTGGTGCTTGCCAGCGCCGCGGCACCCAGGCCGGCTCGAGCCAGTCCTGGCCGACCGCCCCGCTTGGAGCCGCGAAGCAACAGGTACAGCCCGACCACGGCGCCCACGCCGATGGCGACGCTGCGCCCGGCATGGTCCTTGACGCGCTGCACCGCCCCCTGCGTGCGATCACGCACGCGGCGGTCGCGATTGATCACGGCGAGTTCGGCGGCATCGATCTGATCGTCGAGGTCGAGCACGCCGGCATCGGCGGAGGCAGCGTTCATGGCATCGGCCTCGGTTCGGGTTGAGGAGTCACAGGCGCGGGGATCGGGCCAGGCTGCACGAAGGCCGGGGCGTCTGAACCGGGCGGGGCCGGTGCGGGCGCTGGCGCTGGCGCTGGCGGCGGCACGGTGAGGCGGCGCATGGTTGCCGGCAGCTTGAGAAACTTCACGAGCGCGAGCGCCCGCTTGACGAGCATGAAGGCGCCGCCGAGATTGAGCGCAAGCACGATGGCCCATGCCCAGCCCCAGGGCAGGCCGATGTGGATTGCGGCGGCTGCCAGCCCGATCCACAGCGCCAGCCAGGCGGTCACGCCGAGCACCGCCGCGGCAACGCCCAGCGCGATCATCTGGCCGAGCGCGACGCTCGCCCGTTTCAACTCGAGCGAGAGCAGGTGAACCCGGTCGCTGACCAGCCCCGGCAGATCCTTGATGAGCGCGCGCAGCATCTGCAGCACGCTTTCGCCCTCGCCGCTGCGCGCGGCCCCCGGCGGCGCCGCGCTCATGGCCGGGCCCGAGGGGCCGCCCGAGGCGCGCTTCCCGCGGCCGCGGGAAGCGCCAAGCGAAATGAGCGGGCGCGCATCGGTTCAGCGCGACAGGCGGCTGAGCAACATGCCGACCGCAACTGCGGCAGCCAGCGAAGCCAGCGGATGCTCGCGCACCGTGGTGCGGGCACTCTCGACCCACTCTTCCTGCATGGCGGAGAGCTGGTCGGCGCGGTCGTGCATCTGGCCGCTGGCGCCGTCGATGCCGCTGCTGAAGCGATCGACCAGGGGAGCGGCCTTGGCAGCGAGCGTATCGACCGCCTCGTGCGCGCTTTGAACCACGCGCTCCATGCGGTCGTTGCGGCCCATGTTGTCGGAATTGCCCATCGAGCTGCTGCTGCCGCCGCTGCCGCTGCTGCCCACACCGCTCGTCGATCCGCCGCCCAGAGAGGCAGCCGTGCTCGTGGCGCCGGTGCTGCTGGGGCTGCTGCTCAGGCTGTTCGAGCCGCCGACGCTGCTGCTGCCGGCGCTGCTGCTACCTGGCGTCGAGCCGGTCGAAGAGGTAGACGAACTCGGCGAATTGGACGAAGTGGGGAAAGGCGTTTGGGTGGTGGCCATTGGGAATCTCCTGATATGTTGGGTATTTGCGGGCGAGACCGGCCGTGCCGGCCCGCCCTGGATGCGAAGTCAACAGTAAGT
>NZ_JACDCU010000471.1 GCF_013817365.1 Methylibium sp.
CAGGCGCAACTGCTGCACCGGCACGGCGTCGCGCGGAATGCGGCGCTCGAGCGTGCGGGCGAGCGCGTCGATTTCGGCCAGCACCGACTGCGTATCGAGCGCCGGGTGCTCGTCGAGCGCGAGCGAGACGGCCGTTTCGGTGAGAGACAGGCTTCCGTCATCGGCCACCAGTGCGGCAAAGTACTCCAGCGCAGTCGGCACTTCGACGGAAAACGGGGCAGGCATGAAGCCAGTTTAGGCCAGCCCCATCGCGACGCGGCAGAGGGCGCGCGTGGCCGGTCAGCGGCTGGCTTCCTTTTTCACGTCATCGGCGGTGTCTTCGATCTTGTCGCCAGCGCGCTCGACCTGGTCGCCCACCTTCTCGGCTGCGTTGTCCAGCTGCTTGCCGGCGCGCTCGGCCGGACCCTCGGCGGGCTGGCATGCGGCCAGGGCGAAGAGAGCGCTCAGCGCCATGCCGCTCAATGTGTTGCGGGCGATGTTCATGCGGTGTCCTTGTGTCTTGCGGCGCCGGCGCGGAGCGCGTCGGCTGAAGCGCACTGTAGGCAGGTCATTTCGCAGCGTCGGCCGGACAGCGGCTCGGAGTGGCGTAGGCGGGCACCTACCGTGTCCCGCCGCTCAACGCTCTTTTCAGGTACGCCGCGCGAACTGTGACGGCCGCAGCCCGAGAATCAGCAGAACGCCGAAGTACAGCAGGGCCGCCGCCGCAAGCACTGCGGCCAGCGCGCCGGCGCGCAATAGTTCGCGCTCGCCCAGCGCGACCCAGTCGAACGCCTGCGCGGCCCATGCCAGGCCGCCGCCCATCAGCGCGCTGGCGAACACCACCCTGGCGGCAAAGGCCGGCCAACCGGGCGACGGCCGCCAACTGCCGCGGCGGTGAAGCATGATCAACAGCCAAAGCGCATTGACCAGTGCCGCACAGCCGATCGAAAGCGCCAGCCCGGCATGGCCCAGGCGCGGCACGAACACCAAGTTGAGCAACTGGGTCAGCACCAGCACGACCACGGCGATCTTCACCGGCGTGCGGATGTCCTGCTTGGCGTAGAAGCCCGGCGCCAGCACCTTGAGCGCGACCAGCCCGAGCAGGCCCGCGCCGTAGCCCATGAGCGCAACGACCGTCTGCTGCACGTCGTAAGGGCTGAACGCGCCACGGTGGTAAAGCACCGAGACGAGGGCCTTGGGAAACACCAGCAGCGCCACGGCACACGGCAGCGCCAGCAGGAGCACCAGGCGCAGGCCCCAGTCGAGCAGCGCGGCGTAACGGTCGGCATCGCCCAGCGCCTGCGTGGCGGAAAGCTGCGGCAGCAGCACCACGCCCAGCGCGACGCCGAGCAGCGCAGTGGGGAACTCCATCAGTCGGTCGGCATACGTCAGCCACGACACTGCGCCCGCGCCGATCTGCGTCGCGATCTGGGTGTTGATGAGCAGCGAGATCTGCGCGACCGACACGCCCAGGATGGCCGGCGCCATTTGCTTGAGCACGCGGTGCACGCCGGGATGCGCCCAGGCGGCGCGCAGCCGGGCGGGGCTCAGGCCGAAGCGCGGCAGCGCGCCGATGGCCCTCAGCGCCGGAATCTGCAGGGCGAGCTGCAGCACGCCGCCCACCATCACACCCACGGCCAGTGCATAGATCGGCTCGATGCCCCACGCCGAAAAGCGCGGCACCAGCAGCCAGGCCGCGGCGATGAAGGAGAGGTTGAGCAGCACCGGCGTGGCGGCGGACACCGCAAAGCGCTTCCAGGTGTTGAGCACGCCGGCGGCCAGCGCAACCAGCGACATGAAGCCGATGTAGGGGAACATGAAGCGCGTCATGACCACCGCGATGTCGAAACCGCCGGTCTCCTTCAGACCTTCGGCCATCAGCCACACCAGCACCGGCGCGCCGAGCACGCCCAGCAGCGACACGGCGAGCAGCGCCCACAGCAGCACGGTGGCCACCGCGTCGATCAACGCGCGGGTGGGATCGTCGCCATCGCGTTCGCGGCTTTGCGCCAGCAGCGGTACGAATGCCTGTGAGAACGCGCCCTCGGCGAACAGCCGGCGCAGCAGGTTGGGAATGCGGAAGGCAACGTTGAAGGCGTCGGTCATCACGCTGGCGCCGAAGGCCGCCGCCATCATCTGTTCGCGCACCAGCCCGGTGATGCGCGAGGCCAGTGTCAGCAGGGACACGGTGGACGCAGCGCGCAGCAGGTTCATGAGCGGTGGCGAGCGCCGCGGCAAGGCGGGCCGACATTAGAGTGGCGCGGAGTATAGGAGTGACCACTCACCCGACAACGCGGTGTAGAGCCGGAGCAAAGCGGGCTGCTATACTCACCGGCTGTTCACACGCAACACCCGCCCTACTCATGGCCACCTCGTCCAAAGTCAAGAAATCGGTCCGCATCGCTTCGGGTCGCAAGCGCGTGCGTCAAGACGTGCGCCTCAACGCCGCCAACACCGCCCTGCGCTCCAAGTTCCGCACAGCGGTCAAGGGCGTGCTCAAGGCGGTTTCGACCGGCGACAAGGCCAAGGCCTCCGACAACTTCAAGATCGCTCAGAAAGTGATCGACTCGATCGCCGACAAGGGCCTCTTCCACAAGAACAAGGCGGCGCGCCACAAGAGCCGCCTGGCCGCAAAGGTCAAGGCCTTGGCCTCGCAGGCGGCGTAACCGTTCCGAAGCAACGGCTGCCGCGGTCACCGCGTTCCGCGTTAACTGCTGCGAAGCCGTCGCGCGTGGAAATGAAAGTAAAGGGGCCTCGGCCCCTTTTTGCTGCGTGTCTCATTTGGCTCGTCGTAAGTCGGGAACGCTCGGCGCGCGCCTCGCGTAAAGCTTCGATTTCTCCGGACTACGAAGACGCTGGCCGGTCGTCGGCGTCTGGCAGCAGACAGGCTTCGGCCACCTGAAGCCGGTTGTCCCGCGCGAAGTTCATCACGAAGTCCCAGGCCATTGGCTCGATTTCTCGCAGCGCCTCGTTGACTACCACGCAACGCACGCCGTTGATCAGGTTGGGCACGCAATAAG
>NZ_JACDCU010000472.1 GCF_013817365.1 Methylibium sp.
CGGGCAGCGCGCGCACGGCGAGCGACGGAACGATCAGGATGCGCAGCCGGGTTTCCTCGTCGCTGCCCAGCGCGGCGGCGATGCGCCGCACCGACTCCAGCTGCGACATCAATCGCTGGACCTCCGGGTACAGCGACTGTGCCTGCCGTGTCGGCACCAGCCGGTTGCGCTGGCGGGTGAACAGGGCGTAGCCGAGTTGCAACTCCGCGAGCTGCAGCGTCTGCGTGACGGCCGGCTGCGTCACGTGCAGCAGCCGTGCCGCCGCGCTCGCCGTGCCGGTGAGCATCACCGCGTTGAACACCTCGATGTGCTTGAGACGCATGATGGAATCGGGTGGCCCTTGCGTTGAGGCGATGGTGCAGCAAGCGCGCGCATCTGCAGCGCCTCGACGCGGTGAACCGGGCCTTGCCTAGGCCTGGATCAACCCCCAGCGCAAGGCAACCAGCGTGATCTCGCTCTGGTTGCCGGCGCCGAGCTTTTGCTTGATGTGATAGAGGTGCGTGCCCACCGTGCTCGGCGAAAGATTGAGCGTGTCGGCGATCTGCGCCACCGTCGCGCCGCGCGCGAGCTGGATGAACACGGAGAACTCGCGCTCGCTGAGCCTGTCGGCCGGGCTCGCCTCGCCGTCGAGCTGCGCCACGGCCACGCGCTGCGCGGTCTGCGCGTCCATGTAGCGCTCGCCGCGCGCCACCGCGGTCACGGCGGCGATCAGCGCTTCGGGCGCGCTGCGTTTGGCCAGGTAGCCCAGCGCGCCAGCACGCAGCACGCGCTGCGGATGGGCGGTGTCCTCGTGGGCGGAAAGCACCAGCAGCTTGAGCTTGGGGTCCTGTGCCAGCAGGCGCCGCACCGCCTCCAGCCCGCCCATGCCGGGCATGGACAGGTCCATCACCACCACGTCGGGCTTGACCTTGGGCACCTGCTGGCAGGCTTCTTCCCCGCTTTGCGCCTCGGCCACGACCTCGATCTCGGCATTGGCCAGCAGCATGCGAAACCCCATGCGCACCAAGGCGTGGTCGTCGACCAGCATCACGCGGATCATGCGGTGCCCTCCAAAGCCGGCGTGAACGGCATCCACACCCGCAGTTGCGCGCCGCGCGGTTCGATGTTGCCGATGTGCAGGCTGCCGCCCAGCGCCTCCACGCGCTCGGCCAGCCAGCGCAAACCGTAGTGGCCGCCGTCTTCTTCCGTTCTGGCCACCCAGTCGGGCGCGAGGCCGCGGCCGTCGTCGCGCACGTCCAGGCGGGCGCCGTCGTCCTCGGCTTTCAGGCTCACGCTCATGTGGCTGGCCTGGCCGTGACGAAGCGCGTTGGTCAGGCCCTCCTGGGCGGCGCGGTACAGCGCCAGGGCCGCCTCGGTACCGAGCCGCGCATCGCCGAGCGAGACCTGCAGCTCCACCGCGGCACCCGGCTGGCTGGCACGGGTGCGCTCTACCAAATCGCGCATCGCGTCGGCCAGGCCGAAGGCATCGAGCACCAAAGGCGCCAGCCGGGGAATCAGCCCGTGCATGGCGTCGTACAGGCGCGAGCTCTCGTCGGCGATAACGCTGGCGGCCTGCGAGGCCTGCGGGTCGTGCTCGGCGGTGCGCTGCGCCACCGACAGCGCGAGACTGCGGATCGCGGTGACCGACTGCCCGAGCTCGTCGTGCAGTTCGCGCGCAATGAGCCGGCGTTCCTGTTCCAGATGGCGGTCGATCCAGCGGGCCAGCTCGCGCCGGTCCGACAGTTCGCTCTCGGCGGCCAGCGCGCGGCGCTCGGCCTCGAGCCGCTCACGCAAGCCGACCACCATGCGGTTGAACGCGGCACCGATGGAGGCCGCCTCGGTTCCGGCGAGCGGCGGCAGGCGCTCTTCCAGGTGCCCGGCCTCGATGCGGCCGAGCGCCTTCACGATCTGCCCGAAAGGCTCGACCGTGCGGCCGACCACCCAATAGACGACCGCATTCACCACCAGCAGCAGCAGCAGCGCGGTAGCGCCGAGCTCGAGGAACTGGTCCCAGGCGTCGACCGCGGCCCGCGAGGCATCGGCGCGCACCACCATCTTGCCGTTGGGGAAAGCGATCGACTGCTCGGAAGGCCCCGGCACGACCAGCCGCTCGAACCAGTCGGGCGCGTCGCGGCCCGCCTTGTAGGGCGAAGGGGGCGAGCGATACAGCTCCCGGCCTTCGCCATCCACCAGCGTGATCTCGTTGGACCGCACGCGGCCCAGGCCCTGCAGGTACAGCGCCATCGCCGGCGTGCCTTCGGAAGCACCCACCAGCACGGTGCGGTTGAGCAGTTGATGCGCCACGCGATTGGCCGCAACCACCTCCTCGCGCACCGCATCGCGAAGGTTGCCCAGGTGCAGGGCGATCATTGCCGCGAGGAACAGCGTGACCAGTGCGGCCACGATGAGGTGGATCTTCAGCCGCAGGCTCATGTCGGCTCCGCAGTAGCTCGGCCGGCCGCAAGAGCCCGGCGGCTTGACATCGAACTCGTTGCGCACTCCATGGCGCCGATGCTATCGGCAGCACGGCCCGCAAGGGCGCGGCCGATTCATGAAATTCATGATGGACTTGTTCCATGCGCCGGCGTCGAACGCGCGAGTTCGACGCCGGCCGGCAGCTTCGAGCTTGCTTGTGCGTCGCTCAGCGAATGCGCAGGCCCGGCACGGCGCCGGGCGTAGGTTCGAGCAGGAACAGGCCCGGGTGAGCTTTGTCGTCGGCATGCGAGGCGGCCAGCACCATGCCTTCGCTGAGGCCGAACTTCATCTTGCGCGGCGCCAGGTTGACGACGACGACGGTCATCTTGCCGACGAGCGAGGCGGGATCGAAGGCCGACTGGATGCCGCTGAACACGGTGCGTGGCTGCGCTTCGCCGACATCGAGCGTCAGCTTCAGGAGCTTGGTGCTGCCCTCGACTCGCGCGGCATCCACGATGAGGGCCAGCCGCAGGTCGATCTTGGCGAAGTCTTCGATGGCGATGGTGGGTGCGAGCGCTTCGCCGCCGGGCAGCACGG
>NZ_JACDCU010000108.1 GCF_013817365.1 Methylibium sp.
GACACCAGCCATGACGACCGACACGAACAAGCCAAAATGGATCAAGCTGGAATCGCCGGCCGGAGCCGCAGCCAAGGCCATAGCCAAGGCTGCATGGAAGATCGTCTGCGATAGCGGCGAAACCTCTGGCGTGGCCGAATGGCCCGAGGGTAGCGGCCAGCATATCTGGTGGCGGGGCGCCGAGACGGGCGAGGGCTGCGATTTCGCCGACTACAGCGCCGGCGACTACCAATCGACCGTCAAAAGCGGAATCGCCATGCGCTGGATCGCCTAACCCACCCCCACGCCAGGAGCGCCAGACATGAGCACTGAAACCAAACCGCAGACGACGCACACGCCGGGGCCGTGGGCCGCCGCCCATTTCCCGAGCGAGACGGAGAACCGCTACTGTATTCGGGGCGCGGGCGACTTCTTCTGCACCGTCGACTCGCGAGCGCCGCGCCTCGTTCGCGAAATGCAGTCCAACGCCCGCCTGATCGCCGCCGCCCCGGACATGCTGGACGCGCTGCGGCTGGCGCTCGACTACTGCGAGTCGGGTGCCGTAGATGACTCCATTCCGGGGACGCTTAGCGAAACGATCCGCGACGCCATCGCCGCAGCCACCGGAGCCACGCCATGAAGTGGTACCTATCCCGCACCATCGGCGGCTACTGGGAGCCGGCCGAACAGATGCCGGTCGGCAAGCCGTTCGCATCGCGCGAGGCTGCGGTGGAAGCCTGCGAGGAGCGGAACTGCGAGCCGTTCGCCAACTACTCCGTCATCCGCGACCCGGACGAGGCTGAGGACGAGGCCGCAGACGCAGCGGAGCGAATCGAGTGCCGCCGCTGCGGCGAAGTCGAGCCGTGCTCTGACCGGTTCCTCTGCGCGACGTGCCAGGGTCGGATGGATCGGGAGGACGCATGACCGACCCCGACGCCGCCGCCGTGGAGGCCGTGGCGAAGGCGATTGCCGCGCACGTAGAAAGCGAGTACGCGGATGAATGGACTTGTGAGGCCGAGGTTGCCCTCGCCGCCCTGTCCGCCCTCGGCTGGGTGGACGGCACGACCAAGGCCAAGCTGGTGCAGCGCGTCAACAACCTGGAGCGCGGGCTCGACACCGTGACCCGCGAACGCGACGCGCTTCGTGCGGCGCTGGAACTGATCGCTGCGCCAGTGCGCGCGGACGGAACGTGGAATAGGTGCAGAGAGGCGTGCGAACAAATCGCGCGCGAGGCGCTTAACCTCGGAAAGACGACACCATGAGCAGCAAGAAGTACACCGTTGCGTTCACCCCCAAGCAGCTAGCCACCGCTGATGAAGTGCTGGCGTGGGCGCTCCGGCAAATCGATGTACTGCTCATGGAACAGCAGTGCGACGAGATGGAGCGGGAGTTGCGGAATCTCGAAGATCTCCGCATACATCTGGCTGTGCAGGCGAAGGGCACGCCATGACGATCGCGCGGTTTGACATGGACCACTACGACGGAATGCAAAAGTGCGCAGACGGCGATTACATCCTCTATGCCGACCACACCGCAGCCATGGCCGAGGCTGCCGGCGCGGGATGGGTGAAGTGCTCGGAGAGGATGCCGGCGAGCGGCGAGTGCGTATTGGTCGCGGGCGAACTGCTGGCGGTTGGCCACCGCGTCGCCGTCTACATCGAGCACCCAAGGAACTACCTGGAAGGTCGAACCACGGAGTGCCTATGGGCGACATCCGCCGGACCGTACGCCACGAGTTTCGCCACCCACTGGCGCCCATTGCCACCACCGCCCACCACCACCAGCGACGACGGAGAGACGACGCCATGACCACCACCGACGACGCCGACCGCGAAGCGCCCACCGAACCGGGCATCTATCCGGTGATCGTCGCAGACGAGGACGGCAGCCACTACACCTGCGCGCAGTGGGACGGCGAATGCTGGCGCCTCTGGTGCGATATGTTCGACCCGCCCGAGTGGGACGTGGCTCAGCATCTCAGTTCGCGCATCATGCTCTGGGCCTTGCCAGGGCGCGCCCTTGCCGCCCCCAGCGCCCCGACGCCGCCCGAGGTGGGGGATGACTTTCACATGGCGTACCGGCTCAAGTGCGACGCAGAATCCAAGGAGGCCCTGGTCCAGCGCGACGCCGCCCTGGCGGATGCGGCTGCTATGCGGAAGGCGCTGTCCACCGTCACGGACGCGATGGTCGACGCGGCGCAAAACGCGTTCTTCGCCGAGGCGCACGAGCCGCACGGCATGCACGATCCGTCGGCGGCCTGGGAGGCTGCCATTCGCGCCGCCTACGACGCCGCCAACGCGAAGGGGACGGGGTGACAGATGACGAGGACGCCCCCGAGCGAATCCCGCACCCGCAGTGGCGCCGAGCGATGCGCCACCCGATCAATCGCCGGCTGAGCGGCCAGACGGGCAGGCACCCGCAGCGTCGGACGTGGGTCCGCTTTTGGGACCGCGCCGCATGCCATCCTGACAAGGCGCCGACGTACACGGGGTGACACTCCGCACTCCTTGCACCGATCACCGTGCGCGCCCTAGATATTGCCGCTTTGTACGCATATTCCCCTGTTACTAGCCAGAGGAGATCACCCGTGGCCCGACGTCCGTTCTATGCCCCCAACGCCGAGACCGCGCTCCTGGAACGCTGGCGCAGCGATGGGCGCATCCGCGCGGTGGGCGCGCTGACGTGCCACGGCGGCCTCATGTCCGGCAAGCACCTGGCCGGCGTGCTTGGCATCAGCCCGCGCGGGCTGCGGCAATTCCTGGTCAAGGACGACGTCATCACGGTCGAGATCCACGAGGGCAACAAGGGATCGGGCGAGACGTGGTACCGCTTGAACATGCGCGCCCTGCCGCCGCCGGCAGAATCACCGCCGCTGCGCATCGCCGCCCCCAAGCGCCCTATGACCGGGCCGCGTCCCCGCAACTGCGGTCCAGTGGCGCTCATGGAGTCGCGCGCAGGCTGAGGGCATGCCTCGCAACGTGAAAGGCCAGCCGCGCATCGGCGGTCGTATCAAAGGGACGCCGAACAGGCTAACGCAGGACGTCATGGATCGCCTGGCCGAGCTTGGTTGCGATCCGATCGAGGGCATGGCGCGCATCGCCATGGACGAGGGCGCGCCGATCGAAGTGCGCAGCCGCATGTACTCCGAGCTTGCGCAGTACGTCGCGCCGAAGCGCAAGGCGATCGAGCATAGCGGCGAGATCAAGGGCGACGGGCCGCAGGTGCGGATCATCCTGCAACAGCCGGCCTAGTGGACCTGTCGCTCCACGTTCGGCAGTCTGAGGCGTTCCTCTCCGAAGCGACCGAGATCCTGTACGGCGGCGCAGCGGGTGGGGGCAAAAGCCATATGATGCGCGTGGCGGCAATCGCCTGGTGCGCGCAGATCCCGATGCTCCAGGTCTACATTTTCCGCCGCACGTTCCCCGACTTGCGCAAAAATCACATGGAGGGGCCGTCGTCGTTCCCGGCGCTGTTGGCCGAACTGCTCGAATCAGGGCATGCGAAGATCAATTACAGCGAAATGACCATCGGCTTTTGGAACGGCGCCAAGATCCACCTGTGCCACTGCCAGCACGAGCACGACGTCGAGACCTATCGTGGCGCCGAGATCCACGTCCTGATGATGGACGAGCTGACCCACTTCACCGAGCCTATGTACCGCTTCCTGCGCGGGCGCCTGCGCCTGGGCGGCCTGCTGGTGCCGCTGCCTATGCGAGGCCGCTTCCCGCGCATCCTCTGCGGCTCGAACCCCGGCGGCATTGGTCACAACTGGGTCCGCGCGTCGTGGGTCGATCCGGCCGCGCCGATGAAGCTCTGGCGCGCTGGCCGCGACGAGGGCGGCATGCTGCGCCAATTCATCCCTGCCAAGCTGGCCGACAACCCGACGCAGGATCCCGAGTACGCCGATCGACTCGCGGGCCTGGGCGATCCCGCGCTCGTGCGCGCGATGCTCGATGGCGATTGGGACATCGTCGCGGGCGGCATGTTCGACGACGTGTTCGACGCGACCAAGCACGTCCTGGAACCGTTCCCGATCCCGCGCGGCTGGCGTGTCGATCGCTCCTTCGATTGGGGATCGTCCAAGCCGTTCAGCATCGGCTGGTGGGCGGAAGCGGATGGCAACGACGTCGACCTCGGCGGCGGTCGCATCCTGCGCTTCCCCAAGGGCACGCTCATCCGCTGCTCGGAGTGGTACGGCTGGTCGGGCAAGGCCAACGAGGGTTGTCGCATGCTGGCGACCGAGATCGCCCGCGGCGTGCTGGAGCGTGAGCGCGAGATGGCCCGCCCCGGCGGCATCCTGCACGGGCACACCGTCGCACCGGGACCGGCAGACTCCGCGATCTACGCCACCGAGAACGGCGCGTGCATTGCCGACGACATGGCGCGCGTGGGCTGCCGCTGGACGCCAGCGATGAAGGGGCCGGGGTCGCGCATCAACGGCTGGGAGCGCATGCGCCGCCTCCTGGCCGACGGCAAGCAGCGGCCGATGGAACGGCCTGGCCTACTGGTGTTCGCGACGTGCCGGCACTTCCTGCGCACGGTGCCGGTACTGCCGCGCGATTCGTCGAAGTCAGACGACATCGACACGGACGCGGAGGACCATATAGCCGATGAGGTTAGATACCGCATATCGCTAGTAAAACGTGAAGCCGGATCAGTCGCTATCCCGTAAAAAGTAGAGATTGTTCGGTGATAGCGGGTTGCATACTTCGCCCATGCAAGTCACCGTCATCAGCGCGACGTGCCAAGAGTTCATGGGCGTGCGCTTCTACCTCTGCGGTCACTACTACCAGCACCGGGGCCGTCGCCTGCATCGCGCGGTGTGGGAGGCGGCGAATACGAAGGTGCCCCAGGGCTATCACGTCCACCACGTCGACCACGACCGATCGAACAATCAGCCCGGCAACCTCGCGCTGCGCCGTGCGGCTGAGCACCTGAGCGAGCACATGCGGGAGCCTGAGCGGATCGCCAACGCGCGCCGGTACGTGAAGCGCGCCATCGCCGCTGCGCCTGCGTGGCACGCGACCGAGGAGGGCCTGGACTGGCACTCCAAGCACGCAAAGGAGCAGACCCAGCACCACACGGACAAGACGGTCAGGAAGAAGTGCGACCACTGTGGCAAGGCGTTCGTGGTCACGCGACTGACACGCACATCGGCACGCTTCTGCCACAATAATTGCAAGTCGGCGTGGAGGCGGGCCAGCGGCATCGACGACATCACGCGAGAGTGCGCGGTGTGCGGCAAGTCGTTCGTGATCAGGCGCTATCTGACGACCAAGACGTGCGGGCCGAAGTGCGGCGCGGAGTTACGCACATTGCCCTGATTCAACCGATGCGCCCCCGCAACTGAGCGTCAGTAGAGGTTGAACGCGCGCCCCGGCACGGTGGCCGCGTGCCCTCCTTCGTCGTCGGCAAGCCGCTCCCCCGTCACGACGCCTACGCCGCTCAGGTGCAGGCGCGATCGTTCTGGTGCCGGTCCTATTGGGCCGACTTCGCGTTCGCCTCGGGCGTTGACGCGGCCGGCCTCGCCATCCTGCCGCAGCACAAGCGCGAGACCGACGAGCGGTACAACGTGCGCCGCTCGATGGCCAAGGCGCGCAAGTACGCGCGGGCCATCGTCGACCGCTACAACGACCACGCGAACCGCATCCCGGCCAAGCGCCAGGACGCGGTCGGGGGAACACCCTACGCCGACCTCCTGCTGGACGCCACCGGCGCCGGCATGTCGCTCGCCACGTTCATGCGCCGCGCGATGCGCTGGGCGCAGGTCGAGCGGTGCAGCTACGTGCTCGCGGACGCCAACGTGGAGGGGGTCTACCTCTCCGCTGCCCAGGAAGCCGCAGCCGGCAAGCGTGGCGTGCTGCGCCTGGTCCGCGCTGACCAGGTCATCTGGTGGGCCGACTGGCAGGGCCAGGTCGACGAGGCGCTGATTACGTTCGTTGATCGCGGCGGCGCTATGTTCGCCTGGTACGTCACGGCGTCGACCGTCCAGCGCATCGACTACGGCACCGTCGATGGCGCCGAGAAGATCACCGCCATCGGCCCGGCGCTGCCGCACAGCTACGGCGGCTGCCCGCTCGTGCGCTACGAGCCCGAGACCAACGACGGCATGGAAGCCGCCAACGACTCGCAGGCGGCACCGCTGGCCGAGTCGATGAAGCGCATCCTCAACCTCGACTCGTGGCTCAACGAGGAGCTGGCGAACGGCACCTTTACGACCGTCGTGTTTCTGGGCGTCGACAAGGACCAAGTCCAGGACGTCGTCGTTGGCGCCGGCAAGGCGCTCTGTATCCCCGGCACTGGCGACCGCGCGCCGTCGATCGACACGCTCGGCTCCGACCCGGCGCAAGCCGACAGCCTGCGCACCGAGCGCGCCGAGGAGATCGCGGAGCTCTACCGCGTCGCCGGCCTATCGCCGGGCAACCCGACCGAGGCCGCTGCGCCCGAGAGCGGTGTGGCCAAGGCGTTCGCGTTCAACGAGGTCGAGGCGCGGCTGTCCGCGCTGGCCGATGCCGCCGAGGCCACCGAAAACCTGGCGATCAAGCGCCTGGCGGCCGGCTTTGGCTGGGAGTACCCCGGCGATGCGAATTGGCCGGACTCGTTCGCGACGCCGGACCTCGCTGCGGAACTTGAGGTCGCCATTCGCACGTCGACCTCGCCGCTGCCACAGGTGCTCAAGGATGAGCAGACGCGCAAGTACGCGGCGGCGGCATTCAGGCTGACGCCCGAGAATCAGAAGCGGTTGGACGACGAGATCGCGCAGTCAGCGGTGGATACCGCCGCGCGTGCCGCCGACCCCTTCACCAATCCACAAGCGCCTGGCCGGATGGCTGGGACGTAACGCGCTCGGACGAGCGCGAGGAGAGCGAGCATGACGGACGTCGATGTCGAATTGCAGGGCGGAATCAAGATCAAGCTCCCTGAGGAGCAGGCGACCGCCTACACCGCAGCCCGCGCCAAGGACAAGGCCGAGCGCGAGACGCTGGCGCAAGTCGCTGGCGCCGCGAAGGCCGAGAAGGACGCCGCCGCCGCTGCTGCCGCCAAGGCCGAGAGCGAAAAGCAGGCGATGGAACTCACCAAAAAGGGCGAGTTCGACAAGGCGCGCGAACTGCTGACCGCCGAGCACACCAAGCGCATCGACTCGTTCGCCGGCAAGTACCGCGACACGCACCTACGCGCGCAAGTCGCCGGGCTGCCCGCGCTGCTCAAGCTGCCGGATGCGAAGGCGCAGACCGCGTTGGTCGATGATGTCGTTGCCCAACTGAGGGGCAGTTGCCGGTTCGACCTCGACTCTGATACGCTCCAGGTCATCGGGCAGGACGGACGTCCGGCCTTGGCGAGCGACGGGAAGCCGATGCAGGCGGACGCCTTCATCGCGCAGTTCCTGGAAGCTCGGCCCTATCTGCGCCAGCCGACCAAGACGCCTGGATCAGGCGGTGCGGGAGCGGGCGAATCCAAGTCCGGCCCATCCATCACCCAATCGGCCTTCGAGGCCATGTCGCCCAAAGACCGCGCGATTCACTTCGCCGCTGGCGGCAAGCTTCAAGGCTAAACGGCGCTCAGCGCGCCAGAATCGACTCCTGTCATGGCCAACACCCTCACCTCGCTCGCGCCGGTCATCTACGCCGCCGCTCGCATCACCCCCCGCGAAATGGTCGGCGTCCTCGGCGCCATCCGCCGCGACTTCGACGACAAGGGCATGGCCAAGGGCGACACGCTCAAGGTGCCCGTGTCTCCTGCCATGTCGGTCGCGTCCGTCACCGCGTCGCAGACCTTCACCGCCGGCTCGGACCGTGTCGCGTCGAGCAAGTCGATCACCCTGGGCAACTTCAAGGAAGTGTCCTGGAACCTGACGGCCGAGGAGGAGCGTTCGCTGGAAAACAGCCAGTCGGCGCAGGAAATCTTCCGCCAGACCGTCGAGCAGGGCATCCGCGCCATCGTCAACGATGTCGAGTCGGTCGCCTGGCTCGCGTGCTACAAGGGATCGAGCCGCGCGACCGGCACCGCCGGAACCACGCCGTTCGCCACGACCCTGGGCGATCTCACCGCTGCGCGGAGGATCCTGGTCGACAACGGCATCAGCGTGAACGCCGCCGAGTGTTCGGTCGTCATCGACAGCGCGGCCGGCGTCAAGCTGCGCGACCTGACCCCGCTCCAGAAGGTGAGCGAGGCCGGTTCGAGCGACCATCTGCGTCAGGGCGTGCTCGGTGATCTGTTCGGCTTCGCCGTCCGCGAGTCGAATGCGATCGGCGTGCACACCAAGGGCACCGGCGCGTCGTACCTGATCAACATGGCCGCGCACCTGCTGGTTGGCGGTACGGCCGTGACGGTCGACACCGGCACCGGCACCGTGCTCGCGGGCGACATCGTGACCTTCGCCGGCACGACCGCTCACAAGTACGTCGTCAACGCGGCGCTCGCTAGCAACGCCTTCTCGATCGGTGAGCCGGGCGCTCGCATCCAGGAGACCGACAACGACGCCATCACGGTCGGTGCCGACTACACCGCCAACCTGGCGCTGCACCGCAACGCGGCCATCGCCATCGTTCGTCCGGCGCTCCAGCCGGCGGGCGGCGGCGTCGAACAGATGACCGTGACTGACCCGGTGACGGGCCTGTCGTTCCTCATGCTGCGCGTCGTCGGCAACGCCATGACCTCGTACTACATGCGCGCCGTGTACGATGTCTCGGTCGTCAACCCGTTCGGCATCGCGACCATCCTCGGCTAGTCGCTCCTCTAGACCTGAGGGCCCAGGCCCACCCGTGCGCAAGCCGGGTGGGCTTTGGTGTCAGGAGACCCTGACCATGAGCGACGAAGCCCCCACGGTCCGACTGCGCAACGCCCAGGGCAATCTTGCCACGGTCAACGCCAGCGACGTGCAGGAGTGGAAGGCGCGCGGCTACGAGTCCGCCGACGCCAAGCCCGCCGACATCGACGTCGTCGACCCCACCCCCGAGCAGGCCGTGCCTGCCAAGCGCGGTCGCAAGTAACCCGTGCGGCCGGGTGACATCATCTATCTGGTTGCCCTCCGGCAGACGTCGGCGGCGGCTCCGTCGACCGGCAAGTTGATTGCCGACTTCGGGTTCGATTCGTACCTCGATGGTGTCGTCAATGCGTTCACCAAGACCGTGACCGAGGGCGCGACCACGGCCGACGGCTTGTGGCGCGCGTACAAGTTCGCCGTCACCCTGCCGGCCACCGCCGGCCGCGTGCATATCCGCATCACGCCCGCGAGCGGCGCCGACATCGTTTCCCCGAGCGAATGGGAGGGCGAGGTCGAGGCGAACGATCTGGACTCCGTCTACGCCGTCGCTGCCGTGCCTGTTGCCAGCGCGAGCGTGTCGATCGGCCCCAGCGTGGATACGCCGATCACGCTCGACGCCTACCGCCTCAACGACTGCTCGGCCACGCGGCTCGATCAGACCGGCGCGGCGTTCAACCTCACCGGCTACACCAACGCGCGCTTTTCGGTGTGGACGCGCGACCACACCGGCACGCGGTACACGCTCTCGTCCGGCATCACCCTCGGCGGCGTGCTCGGCACGATCGCCTGGTCGGTGCCCGAGGATGCGTCGTTCTACACTCAGATCGACGCTGCCATCACGGCGAGCCAAGATTTCGTCACGCTGTATTACGACCTCGTCGCTGATCAGGGCGGGCTTGCGGCCAAGACCGTGCCGCTGCTTAAGGGCACGATCACGCTGCGGCGCTTCGAGGCGGCAGCATGACCCTGAGCGCCAAAGACCTTCCGCTGACCGCGGCGCAGATCCTCGCGCGACTCAACGCGCTGGGCGCAGCCGGTGCATCGTTTGCCGACGACGTGTTCGCCATCAAGGGATCGGCGGACGCGACGAAGAAGGTGCGCCTGGAGGTCGATGGACTGACCAC
>NZ_JACDCU010000473.1 GCF_013817365.1 Methylibium sp.
GATGACTTTCGATGTAGGCGCTGCCAAGACCGCCGGGATGAAATTGATTCCGCAGGGCGGCACGGCGCAGGCGGAATGTCAGCCCGGCGTGAATGACCGAACGCGTCGTCGGCCCTGGGCGGCAAAACGCCGCTGGCAGGCATTCCAAATGCTCCTGAATGCCTTGCCTCACGCCACCCGACCCACCCCCCTGCTACAGCCGAGGAGACCCACCCCATGGCCCTGCCCCACGCCCAACTGCTCGACACCATCAGCGTGCGCCCGCTCGGCGCGGCCCTTGGCAAAGCGGTGAGCACGAGCCTGCTGAAGACCGACCGGCTCCAGCTGCTGCACCTCGTGCTGCCCGCTCACCACGACCAGCCCGAGCACCATGTGGCCGACGAATGCACGGTTCACTGCCTGGAAGGCGACGTTGAAGTCGTGATGCCCGGCGGCACGCGGCGGCTGCAGTCGGGCGAACTGGTCGTGTTGCCGGGGCAGCAGCGGCATTCACTGCGCGCTCGCAGTGACTCGGCGGTTCTGCTCACGCTGCTGCTGCACCATGGCGACGCCGGCGATGCAGGCGGCGCCGGCGTTCGAACTTCGCAAGGGACCGCAGACGAGGCGAGCCGCTGAACCGACGCGGCTCAGGGCCGGCCGGCCGCCTTCACGAGACGGCGGCATGAAGCCGTTCCAGCCACGTCTGCGCCGGGCCGGATCCAGCCGCCGTACTCGCCCGGTCTCACGATCCGGCGCGCTTGACGGCCCAGCCTTCGTTCTTCAGCCAGTCGATCACCCGTTCGCAGTGATCGCCCTGCACTTCGAGCACACCGTCCTTCACCGTGCCACCCGCCCCGCAAGCGGTTCTCAGGCGTTTGCCCAAAGCGGCGAGCGCGGTGGCGTTTAGCTTTAGGTTGCGCACGAGTGTCACGGCCTTGCCGCCACGGCCCTTCGTCTCGCGGCTGACGCGCACCACGCCGTCGCCACCGGAAGCGGGCGCAGGCGTGGCACTGCAAACGCATTCGGCGGCCGGCTTGCGGCAGCCGGGGCACATCCGCCCGCCCTCCGTCGAATACACCAAGCCGCCGGTTCCTGACTTGCGCATGGAGACCCTCGATTCGCCCGCGATCAGACCAGCGGCGCCAGCAGGCCCTGCAGGTCTTCGGGGCTGAACTTGGTCGCCGCCGCGGCGTCATGGCCCAGCACGCCTTCGGCGAGCGCGGCCTTGCGCGCCTGCAGTGCCAGCATGCGCTCCTCGATGCTGCCCACCACGACGAGCTTGTAGACGATCACCGGCTGGTCTTGCCCGATGCGGTGCGCGCGGTCGCTGGCCTGCTGCTCGACGGCCGGGTTCCACCACGGGTCGAGGTGGATCACGGTGTCGGCGGCGGTGAGGTTCAGGCCCACGCCGCCGGCTTTCAGGCTCAGCAGCAGCAGGGGCACGGCCTGGGCCTGGAACTGCCGCACGACCTCACCGCGCGCACGGGGCGGCGTGTCGCCGGTGAGAGAGAGGAACGGCAGCTCGAGTGCCGTGAGTTCCTGCTGCACCAGCGCGAGCATCTCGGTGAACTGCGAAAAGATCAGCACGCGCCGGCCTTCATCGACCAGCTCCGGCAGCATGTCGCGCAGCAGCTCGATCTTGGCGCGCTCCATGGTCTCGGGAACGGCCGGCCCCTTCACCAGCCGCGGATCGCAGCACACCTGCCGGAGCTTGAGCAACGCATCGAGGATGGCGATCTGCGAACCGGCGAAGCTCTGGCGCTGCAGCACGCGGCGCACCTGTTCGTCGGCGGCCAGGCGCACGCTCTCGTACAGCGCACGCTGCTGGCCCTGCAGTTGCACGCGGCGGATGACTTCGGTCTTGGGCGGCAGCTCGGTCGCCACGTCCTGCTTGCGGCGGCGCAGGATGAAAGGCCGCACGCGCTGCGCGAGCAGTTGCGCGCGCAGCGTCTCGCCGTTGGTCTCGATCGGCTTGCGCCACTGGCGCGCGAAGCTGCGCGCATCGCCCAGAAAACCCGGCATCAGGAAGTCGAAGTGCGACCAAAGTTCGCCGAGGTGGTTTTCCAGCGGCGTGCCGGTCACGCACAGGCGGTGGCGGGCGTTCAAGCGCCGCAGCGCTCCGGCGGCGCGGCTGCCGGCGTTCTTGACCATCTGGGCCTCGTCGAGGATCACGAGGTGCCAGGGCTGGGCGCGCAGCGCGTCGATGTCGCGCCACAACAGCGGGTAGGTGGTGAACACCACGTCGTGTTCGGCCATGCGCTCGAAGTCGCGCGCCCGGGCCGCGCCCTGCAGCGTGAGCACGCGCAGCGCGGGCGCCGTGCGCGCCGCCTCGGCCTGCCAGTTGGCGATGAGCGACGTGGGCAGCACCACCAGCGCCGGCAGGTCCAGCCGGCCGGCCTGCTGCTCAACGAGCAGGTGCGCGAGCACCTGCGCCGTCTTGCCCAGGCCCATGTCGTCGGCCAGGATGCCGGCGAGCCGGTGTTCGCGCAGGTACTGCAGCCACGCCAGTCCGTGGAGTTGATAGCCGCGCAGCTCCAGGCCCAGCCCCGCCGGCGGCGGCACCGGCGCAGGGCTGCCGGCCGCGCGCAGGCGCTGCGCCAGCGTGGCAAGTCCAGCGTCGCCCTGCAGTTGCCAGGCCCCGTGGACGCCGGCGCGTGCGGCCTGCGTCTGCGACAGGCCCTCCCTCAGCGCTTCGACGCGCTGCGCCTCCCAGGCCGACAGCCGCAGCGGCCCGCCGGCCTGTCCGGCGCGCTTGGGGTCGGTGAGCAGATCGACCATCGCGCCGACGATGGCCTTCAGCGGCCCGGCCGGCGCCTCGATGCGCCGCCCGCCCGGCGCACGCAACGCAATCAGCGCGTGGTCGTCGATGGCGGCGATCTCGCAGGCATCGAGCCAGCGCGCGTCGCGCTTGAGCAGGTCCGCCAGGAGCGGCACCAGGTCGAGCGTGTCGCCATCGACATCGACGCCCAGGCTCAGCATCCAGGACCCCTCGCGCGGCGGCTGGCGCAGC
>NZ_JACDCU010000474.1 GCF_013817365.1 Methylibium sp.
GCATGCCCTCGTGTTCGTGGCCGGGCTCGCGCAGGCGGGCGGCCAGATCGACGAGGCCCGGCGCGATCACGAGGCCGCTTGCATCGAAGCTGCGGTCGGGCGTGAAGTCGCGCGGCGCGGCGCCGAGCGCCACGATGCGCCCGCCGTCAATGGCGAGGTCCCCGACGCGGTCGAGTCTCGAGGCCGGGTCGAGCAGACGGCCTTGGGTGATGAGGATCTTCATGCGTCGTTGCCCGAGATGATCGACATGACGGCCATGCGCACCGCAATGCCGTAGGTCACCTGCGGCAGGATCACGCTCTGCTTGCCATCGGCGACCACGGAGTCGATCTCCACGCCGCGGTTGATGGGCCCCGGGTGCATGACGATCGCGTCCGGCTTGGCGAGCGCCAGCTTCTCTTCGGTGAGTCCGAAGCTCTTGAAGAACTCGCCGGCGCTGGGCAGCATGGCGCCGCTCATGCGCTCGTTTTGCAGCCTGAGCATGATGATCACGTCGGCATCCCGGATGCCCTCGGCCATGTCGTGGCACACGCGCACGCCCATGTCCTTCAGGTCGCCCGGCACCAGGGTGCGCGGCCCGACCGCGCGCACCTCGGCGGCACCCAGGGTGGTGAGCGCGTGGATGTCGGAGCGCGCCACGCGCGAATGCACGATGTCTCCCACGATCGCCACCACCAGGTTGCTGAAATCCTGCTTGTAGTGGCGGATCGTGTACATGTCGAGCAGGCCCTGCGTCGGGTGGGCATGGCGCCCGTCACCGGCATTCACCACATGCACGTGCGGCGCCACGTGTTGCGCGATCAGGTAGGGCGCGCCGCTCTCGGCATGGCGCACCACGAACATGTCCGCATGCATGGCGGACAGATTCGCGATGGTATCGAGCAGGCTCTCGCCCTTCGCCGTGGAGCTTCGCGCGATGTCGAGGTTGATGACGTCGGCCGACAGCCGCTTGGCCGCGATCTCGAAGGTGGTGCGCGTGCGCGTGCTGTTCTCGAAGAACAGATTGAACACGCTCTTGCCGCGCAACAGCGGCACCTTCTTGACCTCGCGGTCGTTGACGCTGAGGAAAGTGCCCGCCGTGTCGAGGATCTGCGTGAGCACCGCCTTGGGCAGGCCCTCGATCGACAGCAGGTGGATCAGCTCGCCGTGGGCGTTGAGTTGAGGGTTGCGCTTGCTCAGCATCAGGCACTCTCCACGTCGAGCGTGAACCGGCCCTCTTCGTCGCGCACCAGCGCGAGCTTTTGCGCAGCCGGTAGCACCACCCGCGCGGCAGACACGGCCGGCTCGATCGGCAGCTCGCGCCCGCCGCGGTCGACCAGCACCGCCAGGGCGACGCTGGCCGGGCGGCCGAAGTCGAACAGTTCGTTGATCACCGCGCGCGTGGTGCGCCCGGTGTAGAGCACGTCGTCGATCAGCAGGATGTGGCGCCCGTCGATCTCGAAAGGCAAAGCCGTGGCATCGGTCGTGGCGGCCAGCCCGCGCGAGCCGAAGTCGTCGCGGTGCAAGGCGCTGGAGATGACGCCGTGCTGACCCGGCAGCCCCAGGTCGCGCTGCAAGCGTTCCGCCAGCCAGGCGCCGCCCGACCAGATACCCACCAGCGCCGCGCTGGCACCCTCGCCGCGGCGCACCAGCGGCCGCAGGTGGGCCAGCAGGTCGGCGTACAGCGCTTCGGCGTCGAGTTGCAGGATCGTCATCAGGTCCTCGGATGCTGGAGATGCGGCAAGGCCGGCTCGCATCGCTCACGCAGGTACTGCTCGAGCAGGATGGCGGCTGCGGCGGCGTCGGCATCGCCCGCCCCCTCGGCCAGCGCCTCGGTCGTGGAATAGCGCTCGTCCACCTCGTGCACTGGCAGCCCGAAGCGGCCCTGCAACTGGCGAGCGAAGCGCCGCGCGCGGTGGGTATTGTCGTGCGGGGCGCCATCGGGATGGAAGGGCACGCCAACCACCAGCGCGGCGGGGTGCCACTCTTCGATGAGCCCGGCGATCGGCGCGAAGCGGGCGTCTCCTTCGGCGACCACGGTGCGCAGCGCCCGCGCGGCGCCGGTCAGCGTATTGCCGACCGCCACGCCGGTACGCTTGAGGCCGAAATCGAAAGCGAGCAGGGTCTGCGGTGCGGCCTGGGCGGCGGGCGCCTCAGGCATGGCCCGCTTCGCTGCTCAGCATGCGCGGGTCGATGCCGAGCAGGGACAGCGCCTTGGTGTAGCGCTGCTCGATCGGCGTGTCGAAGATCACCTCCGGCCGGGCGTCGACAGTGATCCAGCCGTTGCGGGCGATCTCGTCTTCGAGCTGGCCGGCGCTCCAGCCGGCATAGCCCAGCGTGACCAGCACGCGCTTGGGGCCGTTGCCGCTGGCCAGGGCCTCGAGCACGTCCTTGCTGGTGGTCATGGCCATGCCGCCCGGGATGCGCAGCGAGGAGTTGTAGACGGCGCCGTCGGCGTCGATGTCGGCCGCGTCGTCCTCGCCGCGCTCGTGCAGCACGAAGCCGCGCTCGGTCTGCACCGGGCCGCCGATGTAGACCGGCTGCTCGGCCAGTTCGACGCGGTCGAGCACCAGCTCGACCTTCTCGAACAACTTGCCCAGCTTGATGTCGCTGGGCTTGTTGATCACCAGGCCCAGCGCGCCCTTTTCGGTGTGCTCGCACAGGTAGACCACCGAGCCGGCGAAGTTGCCGTCGGCCATGCCGGGCATGGCAATCAGGAACTGATTCGTCAGGTTGGAGGCGCTGCTGGATGCCATGCGGCGATTGTAGTGAGCGGGCACACTGCGGCGCATGCAGAAATCCCCGCAGACCAAGTCCCTCGCGGGCGCGCTCGTCTGGTTGCGCCGGGATCTGCGCGCGCACGACCACGCCGCGCTGAACCACGCGCTGCGTGCGGCCCGGCAAGTCTGGTGCGCCTTCGTGTTCGACCGCGAGATCCTCGATCCGCTGCCGCGCAGCGACCGGCGCGTCGAGTTCATCCGCGAAAGCCTCGTCGATCTGGACGC
>NZ_JACDCU010000109.1 GCF_013817365.1 Methylibium sp.
CTTTCGTGAGCCGATCAACCTCGCGCACGGCGCAGTCATAGTGATTCGGCCCCCATGTGTGGCACCCCGGCCCGTGCGTGCCAATGCGGCCGTCCCTGTCGTCCTGCCAGCGCAGGCACTTCTGCAGCCGCTCGATCTCTGCGGCCTGCGCGAGCAGCATCGCGGCTGCCTCTTTGCGCACGGGCCATATCGGATCAGCGATCAGCGCGCCGGATAACTGCTGGGCGGTGGGGGTGTTCATGCGGCCGTTACCTCGTGGGCCGCCCGGTGGTGCTCGTTGCAGAGCCACACGACATCAAGCGGGCGGCTGTAGTCGGGATGGTGGCCTTCCGGTTTGTGTTCGCAGTCTGCAATGGCGCATGCGGGCCATGGCTTTATGCGGCCATCTCGCACGGCATTACCAAGCGCAATGCGCGCTTGATGCCGCTCTGGAAAGCGAATGGCAGATACGCGCCGCGCTCGTGCGTGAGCAACAAGTCCTTCGGCCGTCTTGGAGTACGCCTTGCGAGCGGCCACCCTGTGCGGCATTGAACCGCGCAGACGGTCGTAAGCGCGGACCCGTTCCAAGTTGGCCCGCCGATGCTTTATTACGTCGGCCTTTGTGCAGTTCTTGCACTTATTCATGTGACCGTCGGCCATCTTGGCCTGGGCGTAGAACTCGACCAATGGCTTGATGCACAAGCACTTGAAGCAGCGCTTCTCCATGTCGGCCTCAGTAGTGGTAGCGACGCATCTTGCGAGCGCCTGCCGGGGCCATGTCAAAGGATTCGGATGCGGAGATGAAAGGGATTGAATCGTCTTCCATGTCATCGAAGCCATTGGCGCCGCGCGATGCCTGTGTAAAGGGCGCTCCCAGGCTGCGTGCCGTCTCACGCTGTGGCCGTGCCGCAGGAGCCTGCTGCCGCGGCGCTTCCTCGTCCCGCCCGCCCAGCAATTGCATCTGCTCGGCAACGATCTCCGTGGTGTACTTCTCCACCCCATCCTTGTCGGTCCACTTGCGCGTCTTGAGGCGCCCTTCGACGTAGACCGGCTTGCCTTTGCGCAGGTACTGGCTGGCGATCTCGGCGAGCTTGCCGTTGAACACCACGCGGTGCCACTCGGTTTCCTCCATCTTGTCGCCGGTCGCCTTGTCCTTCCAGGTGCGCGAGGTCGCAATGGTGACGTTGCAGATCATCCCGCCGTCCGGGAAAGATCGGCTCTCCGGGTCGCGGCCCAAGTTGCCAAGCACGATCATTTTGTTGACTGATGCCATTTCGATTCCTTTTATTTGATGGAGAGGCTTTTGCGTTCTTCGATGTGCGCGCCGGGCACGTCCTTGCCGGCCTTGATGGCGTCGGCGATTGCCTTCTTGTCGGCGCTGGGCGGCGGCATCTCGGGCTGGCGCATGTACTCCACGGGGATCAGCCCCGGCTCGTTGATGACGACCGCCGAGGACTTGCGAAAACCGATGACGACGCCGGGGCGCTCGATCTTCGAGATTCCGCAGGCTTTCAGCGTGCGGCTCAGGTACTCGCGCAAACTCTCGGCCCGGCGCTCGATGGAGTCACGCCGCTGGCGCAGTTCACCCTCGCGCGCCTTCACGGCTTGCGCCATTGCATCGAGGCCGTGCACAAACAGCGCCACAGCTTCGGACTTCACTTCGAGGTCGCCGGCCATGCCTTCGAGCGTGTCGGCGATGGTCTGGTCATCGAGGTCGAGGTCGGCCAGCGTCTCGGCCGCTGCGCGGTACTCCTGCGCGATAACAAAGAGCGCTGTCATGCAGCCTCCTTTTGCGGCTCGTCATTGAGCGCTGCCGCCGCCTTGAGTGCATCCCCCTCGCTGGCCCACACAGCCTTGAAACCAGGCTGCGTCTTGAGCCGTCCGTAAGCGGCGATCAAGGCATCCGTGCCGACTTCGGTTGCGGCCGTGAGTTCCTGCAAGATCAGCGTTGCGCCGTCAGCGCCGGATTCGAGCCAGTCGGTCAGCGTCTTGCCGGTCGCCTGGGTGATCTTGAAATACTGCCCGTCGAACAGCCCGGTTCGGTCCTTGCTGGCGCTGGCGATGTGTTGCGCATCGATGTCGAGAACGACGGTGAACTCGTAGTCCATCCCCTCGCGCTGCACCGGCGCCATGCCGACCTTGCGGGGCGTGTCTTTGCCCTTGTCGTTCTTCTCGATGACGTACTCGACCTTTGCGCGCATCGTGGCGATGACGTGGCACGGGCTCTGCAGCATCGCGTCGATCAGGCCGTTGTGCTCCGGCGTGATGCTGCGCCAGGCGGTGTAGCTGTTGCCTCGGCCGCTGTCGGCGATCTTGCCTTGCTTGTCGAGCAGGCCGCCGTCGCCGGCCCATGCGTGACTCAGGCTGTCGATCACGATGACGCTGTAGCCGGCGCTCTCGAAAGCGGCCATCGCCTCGCGGTACTTCTGCACCGTGTAGGGCGCTTCGATGTTGATGATGTCGTAATCGCCGAGGTGGGCGTAGAGGTCGCCCGATCCGTGCTCGGTATCGACCATGCCGACCTTGCCGCCCAGGCCGAAGGCGAGTTGCAGGGCGGAGTAGGTCTTGCCTGCGCCACTGGCGGCGACGAGGCCGAGCCGGAGCTTGGCTTTCTTGCGCACCGCTTTGCGGATTTCCATGTTCGGTCTCCTTGGTTAGAAAGGCAGCCCACGCAGCGCGATGTCTCTCGCCATGCGCAGGGCGTACAGGGGTGAGTGGTGTTGTCGGTAAAGCCGGTAAACGGTCAGGAATTCGCGTATCACAGAATCTCCTTCGGCGGCCCGTTCTTCCGTCGCTTGCGCGCGGCGTACAGCGACCTGTGGTGCGCATCCAGCGCGGCGTGCCATGCCTTGCGGATGGCGGTGAGGTGGTCGCGCAGGGTGTTCATTTGCCGGCCCCTAATGCAGCAGCGGCGCGGACGATTGCGCGGCGCGTCGCGGCTCCGGGGTCGTCTCCGATCGGCTCGCGTAGACCAAAGTCGCCGACATTGGCGCAGATCACTGAGCCGGACAGGTCAAGCTCCATGCCGAGCTTCACCGCCAGCCGCAGCGCGTCCCCGTCGTGGGCGAGCGGGTTCCATTCGTCGGCGAGGGGATTCCATGTCACCTCGTCTATGCCTAAACCTTGCGAGTAGTAGTCCCCATCAATGTCCGTCCAGACTTCCACGTCCACAGCCTTCGCGGCCAGCTCCAGCAGTTCGCGGTCTTCGGTGTTCATGCAGCCACCCACAGCAGCGCAATCACTGCAGCAGCACACAGCCAGGGCCAGGGGTTGAACGGCTTGGCCTTGTGCGCGCAGTACATCCAGTCGTATTGGTTGCGCTCGGCCTCGCGCAGCGTGCGGGCGTAGCGCAATGTCAACTCGTCCCGGTCGCGGTGGTAGGCGCTCATGCGACGCTCCTCTTCTGTGCCGCGACGATTACTTCGCGCATCAGTGCGAAGGTTCGGGGCGCTCTATGGCCTTTCGTCCACCCGAGGCCGACTTCATCAAGGTGGCTGGCCTCGATCTCGTCCCAGCGGTCTATCAGCGCATCCCACACGGGCGAGCAGGTTCTCATCCCGTGAAGTTGGAGCTTCAAGAGCGGAACCCTGTCCAGCAGAATGAGACAGCGGTCCAGGTCGTCTGGATCGTGCGGGTGGGCTGGTTCCTCGTCCGTAAGGCAAACGATGCTGGTGAGGTGCTGAACGATCGTGTCGCTGCTGACGCCTCGCTGACCGTTCGCCAGCCATGCGATCAAGTTGTCACCGATGGCGGGGCTCATGTCGCACACCCCGGCATCCAGCAGCCGATCTCCATCACCACCACGAACACCGCCGCAGCAACGCTGCCCAGCGCCACGATGCCGTCCTGCCCACGAAAGAACGGGGTGGCATCGTTCTCCGGCAGCACGCAAGCCTCTGGCGAGGGGCAGGGTGTGCGCCCGCAATCGCAGGCGTTGCACAGGCACGCTGGAACCTCACGGCCGGCCATCATGCAAACACCCACAAGGCCGCTGCCACGTAGGCCGCGAGATAGACGGCCATGCCGCAGGCGAAAGGCTTGTTGACCCTGGCGCGCTGTCGATCCGCAGGCCGATCCATCACCGTGACCCGGCGCGTGGTGAGCGACAGGCACTCGTGGTCGGTGTCGTACACACCGGGGAGGGTGTTGCCGAAGTCGTGAAGGGCGTTCATTGGCGGTCTCCCAGCTTGGCTATCAAGTCGTTGATTGCTGACTGGCGCGTCGGGCCGAATCCAACCGGATCGCCGATTTCGTGATGCTCGAATTTGGCGTGCCAATCGAAATCGCCCACGAAATCCGCGACGATGCGCCGGCCGATGGGGGTTGCGGAAGCGCTCATGCCGACCTCCCGCGCAGATCAGCCGCCATGTCCGCGTCGAGTTCCGCGTAGTCCGTCGCGTCGAGGGCATGCACCGCACCGAGCAGTTCGTGCAACTCGTCGAGCTTCTGCAGCGCGGCGTCAAGGGCGGCGTAGCGGCCCGACTTGTCCATCCGTTCGAGGCAGTAGGCCAGCGCACCAGCCAAACCCTGCGCCTGCTCGTCGGTCAGGTCCGGCGCGCTGCGAATGAGTTCGATGGCGCGCTGGGTGGGCTCGATGGCGTCGAACGGATCGAAGCCGGTGAGGCGTTCGGGCTCGGCTAAGTACTGGCGAGCAGTCGCCTTGCGGGCGGCGCGGATGAGGGTGGCCGCGCTCATGCGACATCCACTTCGGTCGCCTTAGCGGCGGCGCGCTTTTCGAGCACATCGGCCGCAGCCACCATCGCGGCCGCCACCTCGCGCAGCGCCTGCGGCGTCAGGTAGGTCTGCACGCGGCAGGCGCCGGTCGAGACGACAAAAGTTGCCACCTGGTTCGACCAATCACCCGACCCGTCATAGCTATACCGGGTCGAGAGGTCGAGTTCGACATCCTGGCCGGCGCGCGGCAACGGGTGACGGAGGCCGTAGTACGAAAGCTGGGTGTTTCTGTTCATCTCTGCTCCCATCTGGGCCGCGGTGCTCATGCGGCACCCCCGAGCGCACGGGCCAGCGCCATTGCCGAATCCACAGCAAGTGCGGCAATCGGCCACAACACTGCGGCGACAAGGGCGGCCGCGCAGATCGCAAGAAAGGTGTTCATGTCCGTCTAACCCCATCGGTGCCGCGGTGCTCGGTGAGCGGGCGGCGTTGTTCGATGGGATGGAGTGTCAGCCCACATTCGGGATGCTGTCAACCCATAAACGGGATAATGCAGTCGCGCAGTGTGGTTATTGTTCTCAATTGGGCGTAAAAAAGCCCGCCGAAGCGGGCTTGTTAGGCCGGTTGCCGGGGGTCACTGTTTACCCCGCCTCTTGACATCTTCGTACATCTGATCGCATTCGTGGATTGAAGCGACCACGCCACGGGCGTACATCTGTTCGCATACCTTCCTTAACTCCCGGCCTTTGGCGACATTCTCTGGGACCATCAAACCAATAGAGAAGAAGGCAACTATCAAGGTGAGCGGTATCCATAACCACCATTTCGTGCGGGGTACGCGTGCGCCGCACTTTGGGCAAGCTTTTGCCTTGTTGCTGACGCATTCACTGCACTCGGCGCAGCTCACTATTGCCATGTGGATAGCCCCCTTTGTTTTTTACGAACTCCCGCCTCGGACTCTGCCGCTGAGTTGATCGTCCAATGCTGCCACGATGCCTCGCGCGAACGTCGGGTTTCGGTGTAGCTCGCCGGCAGTATTCACGATGTAGCCGCGACGTTTGAGCAGGCCGGCGAAGGCCAAGCCGATCAACTCGCCCTTGCGGGCATGCTCCAGCAGGGTTTCCAGGCACTCCACCATGTCGGTGGAGACGTTGTCAGGGACCAGAACGTAGGGCGGCTTCATGATTTGCCACCTTTAGCGCCCTTCTTGGTCTGCTTCGCCTCATCGAGCTCGCCGAAGTTAGACATGCCACCAAGCCAATCGCCGCTTGGCTGCGACCGATCAGGGGAGAGTTCGCGGCCTAGAGTTGGCCTGATGTTGCTGGCGGTCGCTCCGTCATGCGCAACAAGCATCAGCAAGCGCAAGCGCTCCCGCTCAACGGCTGTCATGTTCTCGTAGGACGCAGCTACTCGAACGGACTCTTCGCTGAGTCCAACGCCAGGCTTGAGTTTCTCGTTCGCCTTGATCCCCGGAACAAGCATCTGCCACGGCTCAAGCCCGAACGCCGCAGCAATGGCGTCGAGGTTGTCAACGCCAACAGACACCTGACCCCGTCGAATGCGGTCAATCGTTCCGGTACTCACGCCCGTCTGAGCGCTGAGTTGCTTGATCGTCTTGAGCGCCTCGGACTCGTCCATGAGCCGGCCCAAATTCACGGCGAGCGTGCGGCGTGTGCTTTCTCCCATATCAGGGAGTGTGTCGATACCCGAGTTCCATATATGGGCTTTCATACAACCCAAATACGGGATACGATCAGTCATGGAAACGATCATTGACTACCTCAAACGTAAGTTGCGGGAGGCCGGGCCGCCCAGGTGGGAGCCCATCGCGGTTGCGGCGGGCGTCGCAAAGACGCTGCCACGCAAGATCGTGTATGGGGATCGAGAGAACCCCGGTGTACAGACCGTGCAGCCGCTGATCGACTTCTTTGCATCGGTGGAGCTGGGCGAGCGCGAGATGCCTACGGCGAGCAGCACAGAGCCTGCCGAACAGGCCGCCTAAGCCATGCCAGTACACCGCCGGCCATGTGACGGCCCAGCCGGTCACAGCCTCACCCCGAGTGCCAGCAGCAGCGCCATGCGCTCCACCAGACGGCACACCGCGTACTGCGCCCATGCGTGGTCAGGCATTGCCCACCTCGATGTCGATGCCGATGAAGTACGCCGGCTGCGTGTGCTCGAAGTCATCCGGCAAGGCCGCGGGCTCGACGGCCTCTGGCTCCAGCAAGTTGAGCAACAAGGCGAACTGCTCCAGCAGGTTCGCTGTTTTTCGTTCTTCCGTGACTTTGTTCATGGACTCAGTGTGGCTGCCGTCTCTCGCACAGGCATCCAAACAATGTGGAAGCGTTTGGAAGGGGCCGGCAAAGCATCGGCGCCTCCATCGAAATTGGGAGAGACAGGATGCAGCGAGAGGCAACCGAGGAGGCGTTCGTGCCTTACGAATCAATCAACGACGCATTGATCGAGTGCGTCAGGGCCTGCGGCGGCAGCAAGTCTGCCGGTGTGGCCTTGTGGCCGACAAAGGGGGTGGAGGCCGCGCAGCGCCATCTGCTCGCTTGCTTGAACCCGGAGCGAAACGAAAAACTCAGCCCCAACGAATTGATGCTTTTGTTGCGCCTAGCGCGCGACAAGGGCTGCCACGCCGGGATGCAGCAACTCTCCCACGAACTCAGTTACGCCCAGCCGGCGCCCATCGAGCCGAAGGACGAACTCGCCGAACTGCTGCGCCAGAACCTCGAAGCGCACCGCGAGAGCCAGCGCCGGCAGGACCGCATCGAGCGTCTGCTGCAGCCCGCCGCGTCGCTCAGGAGCGTCGCATGAAGATGATGACGGACGCCGACATCACCGCGCTGCGCGCCGAGGCCAGCCGCGAAGCCCTCGATACCGCCGTGCGCATGCTGGTGCGCCAAGCGGCGGCGAGCACGACGTATGCGATTGAGCGTGCGCTGCTGCGAGCGGCCTTGTCGATAGCGGCCCACAACTAATTTCCCCTAAAGGATCACGAATGACACCGACCAAGAAAGCCTCCTATACGGTGCGCGGGGGCTGACAGTGGCCCGCATCCGCACGATCAAGCCCGAGTTCTTCACCAGCGAAGACATCGTGGGGCTGTCTGCAATGGCGCGTCTTCTGTACATCGCGCTTTGGTGCGAGGCAGATCGAGAAGGCCGACTCGTGTGGAAGCCGAAGACCTTCAAGATGAGGTACTTCCCCGGAGACAACTGCGACATCGACGCGCTGTGCCAGGAAGTCCTAGCGGCCGGCTTGGTTGTGCTCTACGGCAGCGGCTACGCACATATCCCTGCGTTCCTTGCGCATCAGCACATCAACCCGCGCGAGACGAAGACTCAATTGCCTGATCCATCCGAGAAATTGACGCGTCAGCCACGCGTCGGCACGCGTCACTCACGCGACAGTGACGCACAGGTAGGAAGGGAAGGGAAGGGAAAGGAAGGAGAGAGTCGCGTCGATGACGCGGAAGACCTCCCGTTGGCTCCGCCTCCCGTTGCTCAGATTCCTCTGATCGACGGCTCTGAGTTCGACGTTGAACCTTCGAAAGCCGCTGAGTGGAGCGCGGCATTCCCTGCGGTCGATGTCCTGCAGAAACTGCAGGCAATCCGGGTCTGGTGCATCGCCAACCCTTCCCGGAGGAAGACCCGTCGAGGGGCGGAGTCGTTCATCGTGCAGTGGCTTGGCAAAGACCAAGACTCTGGGCGAGGGGCGCGGCCCGTCAAGGCTGAGGCGTTCGAGGGGGTCGTCTGATGCGCGGCCACGAACAACTCCTGGCCATGCGCAAGAACGGCTACGCCCCGAGCGTGGTGTTCATCGAGACGAACGACGCCTTGTGGCAGGCCGACAAGGACTGGCCAGAAATGACGCCAACGATGGCCAAGTTGCGGGTCGAGGCCAAGGACTCGCTCGCCTCGCTCGACCTTCGGTGTGTGGTGGGGCTCAAGGTCATGGTGGACGGCCACGAGCAGGCACGGGTCGATGCGGTCGCAACCGCTTGCCAGACAGCCAAAGCCAAGCGCGTCATCACCACCGTCACCACGTTCGGTGACGGCAACCCAGAGGTTATCCGCATGACCGACACCGATGGAGTGCTCACATGGCCGAAGTGATCTACGCCGATGACATCGACTTCGGGGCCTACCTGCGGGAGACCGAGACCGCGCAGAAGGTCAAGCCGGCATCGGTCTACATGGCCGAACTGCTGGCGGGCCTGCGCAACCAGAAGACCGAACCGCGCTGCTACCTGCCCTGGGAGAAGACGCACAGCCTCGTGCAGTTCCGCCCCGGCGAGGTGACGCTCTGGGGTGGCGTCAACGGCCACGGCAAGAGCCTGATGACCGGCATGGCGGCGCTTTCCCTCATGTCGCAGGGCGAGCGGGTGTGCATTGCCTCGTTCGAGATGAAGCCAAAGCGGACCCTGGAGCGCATGGCCCGGCAGTGGGGCAGGGAAGACCCCGGCGCGGAATGGCTCGACGCCGAGGCGGCGCTGCGCTCATTCGAGGACTTGTACGGCCAATTCGGCGACTGGACGGACGGCAAGTTGTGGCTGTACGACCAGCAAGGCACTGTCAACGCCGACACCATGATTTCCGTGGCCCGGTACTGCGCCAAAGAACTCGGCATCACACATCTGTTCATCGACAGCCTCATGAAGTGCGTTCGAGGTGAAGACGACTTCAACGGCCAGAAGGCATTCCTCGACGAACTCACCTCGCTCGCCCGTGATTGCAATGTCCATATCCACCTCGTGCACCACATCCGCAAGTTGAGCAGCGAGGAAGACACCCCTGACAAGACCGACGTGAAGGGCTCTGGCTCGATCACCGACCAGATCGACAACCTTTTGCTTGTGTGGCGGAACAAGAAAAAGGAGCGAGAGCGCCAGGCCGGAAAGATGGTTTCCGACTCCGAGCCAGACGCCCTGCTCATCTGCGACAAGCAACGCAACGGCGAATGGGAAGGCCGGATCGGCCTCTGGTTCGACAAGCAATCACAACAGTTCGTTGACGGCGCCGGAGTGTCCGGGATGCCGCTGTGGAACTGGCCTCACAGGGAGACAACATGAGAACCCGCATCCCCAACAGCCTGCAGTCTCGCGTGCGCGAGTTCTTCGAGGCAAACCAAGACGAGGAACTCACATTCGAGGACATCTGCACGAAATTCGGCTGCTCGATTAAC
>NZ_JACDCU010000110.1 GCF_013817365.1 Methylibium sp.
ACCAGTTTCTGCCCACTGGCGCCACGAGTGCGGCAGGGCGCCACCGCAGGCCCGCTACTTTCCGGCGCTGAGCCCGCAGGGCCCGCATCGCACCGGCTTGGCCGCGTGTGAAGCCGGCTGGCAGGCCCGGCCGCTGCAGCCGGCGCTGCTGGCCGCAGTCGACGCGGCGCAGCGCCGCGTGCTGATCGGCGGCACGCCGGCGCGAAGCGTCGCCGAAGCGTTGACTGGGGCATCTGCGCGCGGCGTCGAGGTGCAAGTGCTGCTCCCGGCCCTGCCGGAGCGCGAGGGCGACGAGCCGGCCGAGCGCGCGCGACACCGCGCGCTGCTGCACAGCGGCGCACATTTGCACCGGCGCCGCCATATGCCGCTGCATGCCGACACCTGCGTGATCGACGGCGTCTGGGCCGCCGTGGGGTGCGCGCTCGACTTCGACCGCCGGCTGCATGGTGCGGAGCTCACGCTGATCGTGCTCGACGGCGATTTCGGCGCCGGCATCGAACGGCTGCTGCGCGACGACATTGCTCTGAGCCGCGAACTGACTGCGCCCGAAGCCGAGGCGTCGCATGCGGCGCTTGCGCAGGCCGACGACCCGGCAATTACTGCATGGCGGCGCGCGCGGCAGTGGCTCAGCCGGCAGCTGCAGACGCGGTCCTGAGCCGTCGTGCTTGTCTGCCTGTCCTCTCCTGTCCCGCCTGTCTTCCTGTCCTGTCAGTGCCTGGCTGGCCGATCACGTGCCGGGCACCGCGGTGCTCTATGCGGCCTTGCGCGCCAGGCCGCCTACCGCAGGCAGATCGAGTTCGCGCCGGAACCACTCGATGGTCGCGACGAGCCCGTCTTCCAGCGACACGCGCGGCGCCCAGCCGAGTTGCCGTTGAGCCAGCGAGATGTCGGGCCGGCGCTTGCGCGGGTCGTCGGGCGGCAGCGGATGGCGGTGCAGTTCGGAGCGGCTGCCGGTGAGCCGCAGCACCGCCTCGGCCAGCTCGAGGATGGTGTGCTCGACCGGGTTGCCCAGGTTGACCGGCCCTTCGATCGGCCCGTCCATGAGCTTGAGCAGGCCTTCCACCGTGTCGTCCACATAACAAAAGCTGCGCGTCTGCTGGCCGTCGCCGTACACGGTGAGCGGCTCGCCACGCAGCGCCTGCACGATGAAGTTGCTGACCACGCGGCCGTCGCCCGGGCGCAGCCGCGGGCCGTAGCTGTTGAACAGGCGCGCCACGCGGATCTCGACGTTCCTCTGCCAGCGGTAAGCGAAGGCCAGCGTCTCGGCGCAGCGCTTGCCTTCGTCGTAGCAGGCGCGCGGGCCGATCGGGTTGACGTGGCCGACGTAGTCCTCGGTCTGCGGGTGGACCTGCGGGTCGCCGTAGACCTCGCTGGTGGAGGCCTGCAGCAGCCGCGCGCCCGAGCTCTGGCACAGCTCCAGCAAATGCCAGATGCCGAGCACGCTGGTCAGCGTGGTCTGCACCGGGTCCTGCTGGTAGTAGGCCGGGCTGGCCGGGCAGGCCAGGTTGTAGACCCGCGCGGCGCAACGGGTGGCGCGCGGCAAGGGCCGCGTCAGGTCGTGCACCAGCAACCGGAAGCGCGGATTCGCCGAAAGATGCCCGACGTGGCGGCGATGCCCGGTTGACAAGTCATCGAGCGCCAGCACCGTGTGGCCACGCGCGAGCAGGCGTTCGCAGAGGTGGCTGCCGAGGAAGCCGGCGCCGCCGGGGACGAGAACGAGTGAACTCATGGCGGTGATGTCCCCTGCGGGTCGGGCAAGAAGACCGCGGGGTCGCGGGCCGGCCACGAATCGGCAAACGTCATGCCCTTGTCGAAAACGCCGGGCATGCTCGTTGCTGTGCCGGCAAGTGCCGCCCTGGCTTCGAGTCCAAGAACCGCATGCAACTCGTCTATGTCACCGAAACCTATCCGCCGGAGATCAACGGCGTTGCGCTGACCGTAGAGCGCACCGTACGCTTCCTGCGCGCGCAGGGCCACGAGGTCGAACTGATCCGGCCGCGCCAGCACGGCGAAGCCCCAGGCAGCAGCAGTCCGGATGAATGGCGCAGCGCCGGCGCACCGATCCCGATGTATCCCGACCTGCGGCTCGGCCTGGCCAGCACCGGCCAGCTGCAGCGGCGCTTCGCGGCCCGGCGGCCTGCGCTCGTGCACGTGTCCACGCAGGGCCCGCTCGGCCGCGCGGCGGTGATGGCCGCGAGCCGTCTCGGCATCCCCGTGACCACCGATTTCCGCACCAACTTCCACTGGTACAGCCGCTACTACCGGCTGGGCTGGCTCGAACCGCTGGTCTGCGGCTACCTGCGCCGCTTCCACCGTCATGCCGATGCCACCTTCGTGCCGACGAGGGCGGTTCGCGGGCAACTGCTCGCGCAGGGCTTCGAGCGCATCGAGGTGCAGGGCCGTGGGGTGGACACGGCGCACTTCTCGCCGGCGCGGCGCAGCGCCGCGCTGCGAGCGCTGTGGGGTGTCGCACCGATGGGCGATGACGATGCGGGCAGGGCGACCTCTGGCGGCGTGGGCAGTGCAGAGCCTGTCGCCGGCGCTGCACCCGTAATGCTTTACGTCGGCCGGCTCGCCGCCGAGAAAAACGTCGGCTTGGCGCTGCGCGCTTTCGAGGCGGCGCGTGCGCGCGCACCGGCCACGCGCATGGTGGTGGTCGGCGACGGCCCGCTGCGTCGGCGGCTAGAAGCTGCGTTCCCGGCCGTGCGCTTCGTCGGCATGCAGCGCGGCGACGCGCTGGCCGCGCACTATGCGAGCGCCGATGTCTTCCTGTTCCCCAGCCTGAGCGAGACTTTCGGCAACGTCACGCTCGAAGCGCTCGCCTCGGGCCTGGCGGTGCTGGCCTTCGACGCCGCCGCCGCCGCCGAGCACATTCGCCACGGCCGGAACGGCCTGCTCGCGGCACCCGGCGACGAGACGGCCTTCATCGACCAAGCCTGTAGGCTCGCATCGAGCCCGGCCCACAACCCCGCGCTGGTGCCCACGCTGCGCGCTCATGCGCGAGAGACTGCGCTCACGGTGGGTTGGGATGCGGTGCTCAGGCGTTTCGAAGGCCGCTTGCTTCACTTTGCGGCCCGCAACGCCGAGACGGCGGTGCAGCATGCGGTATTGGCCTGACGACCGCCGCGCCCGCTGGATCGAGCGCGACCGGCGTTGGGCCCTCTCGTTGCACCGCGCCTCCACGCAGCCGCTCGTGCTGCAGTTGCTGGTGGCGGTCAGCCGGCTCGGCGACGGCGGCCCCTGGGTCGTGGTGATGTTGCTGCTGCCCCTGCCCCTACTGGGCGGCATCAACGGCAGCGTGGCAGCGCTGCAGATGGCCGCGGTGGGTGCGGTGAACCTGGGCCTGTACCTGGCGCTGAAACATCACATCGGCCGGCGCCGGCCCTTCGTCGACTGCCCCGGCATCCGCTGCTGCACGCGCCCGCTCGACTCCTTCAGCTTTCCGAGCGGCCACACGCTGCATGCGGTGGCCTTCGCGCTGATCCTTTCACACCACTACCCGGCACTGGCCGTGCCGCTGTGGATCTACGCCGCGCTCGTTGCCGCTTCGCGGGTGGTGCTGGGCTTGCACTACCCGAGCGATGTGCTGGCGGGGGCGTGGGCGGGGCTCGCCACGGCGACGGTGCTGTTGGTCTGTTGGCCTTGAGTGTTTGCTCGAATTGCCCCCTCGTCTTCCCGCCACCTCGCCACCACCTGCGTCAAGGTCAACGCATCGCGACCCTCCAGCGCGCGCTCGAGCAGCCCCATCCAGGACCGCCGCACCGACCGGTGCTCCGCATCGCCCGGATGCAGCTCGAAGCGCAACAGCGGTGCAGCGCGCTGCCGATGCGCGACCGCGGCGTTCCACGGTGTCGACACCGACCGCCGCCACGCCGAGCGCGTGCTGTACACGACGGCCCGGCTGGGCAAGGTCGCGCGCCGTCGCAGATCGACCAGGCCGGTAAGCGTGCACGTGTAGTCGAAGCCGGCCGCGTCGAGTGCGCTGCGGCTGCCCTCGCTGAGCAGCCATGCGGGGGCCACGAAGCCGTGCAGCGGCCAGCGGCGGCGCTCGAACCAGCGCCTGCCGGCGCGCAGCCGCTGCGCCGCCTGGGCCTGTCCGAGCGCCGCGAATTCGCCTTCGCTCGCGGTGTACCAGCGCCGCCGGGCGTGATCGAGCCAGCCGCGCGTCGGCTCGGCGTCCCAGTGCGTGTAGCCGTGCAACGCGAGTTCGTCACCGCGCGCCAGCGCTATATCGAGGCTTTCCTCGAAAAAGGAATCGGGCCGCATGCCGTGGTAGCGCGGCACCGCCAACCATGTGACGGGCACGGGCGCGACCTGCTGCACACAGCGGTGAAGGCGCTCGCAGGCAGCCCAGGTGGCCGGCGCGGCGTCGTGCAACACCACGGCGAGCGACGGTCTCAAGCGGGCCCCTGCGCCGTTGCGCTCGCGGGCGCCCGGCTCACGGCAGGTCCTGCCCCGCGCTCTTCGGTCCCCAGCCACCCTGCCAGAGCACACCCGGCTGCGTGAGAAGGGCCGCGCTGTCGTGCGTGTTCATGAGTTGTTCGTAGCGGCGCACCATCGCCGGCATCACGCATTGCCAGTCGTGGGCTTCGGCTTGCGCACGACCGGCCTGCACGAGCGAATCCCGTTCGCTGGCAAAGAGTGCCGCAATCGCTTCCGCCCAGTCGCCCGTACGCTCCGAGGCCACACCGATGCCCGCGCCCCCGGCCACAAGTTCGGCCAGCCCGGCCCGTGCCTGAACAGCGACCGGCAGGCCGCTCGCCATCGCCTCGAGAACGGCCAGACCGAAGGTTTCCTGATCGCCCGCATGCACGAAACCATCGGCGCTCGCGTAGATGCGCGCGAGCTGCCGCGTGCGCGGCTCGAAGGGCAGCACGTGCACGCCCTCGCCGTGCGGGGGCGTGGGCCCACTGCCCACTGCGAGCAGGCAGTAGCGCGGGCCCAGCCGCTGCACCGCCGCGACCAGTCGCTGCAGGTTCTTCTCGGGCGCGAAGCGGCCCACGTAGAGCAGCGCGCGTTGGTCGGGCGCCAGACCGAGCGTGTGGCGCCAGACGGGATCGCGGCGCCGCGGATGGAATTCGTGGCTGTCGACGCCGAGCGGCTGCACCCGCACGCTGTTCACGCCTGCGGCCTGCAGGCTGCGCGCCATCGAGCGGCTGGGGGCCAGCACGGTATCGAAGTCGCGGTAGGTATGGCGCACATAGGCTTCAGTGGCGCGGCGCGCCCAGCGCGCACGCAGGCCCTCGCCGCCCACGGCCGTCGCCGCCAGCGCCGCGATGTCGCTGTGGCAAAAGGCCACGGTCGGCACGCCCAGGCGCTGGCCAGCATCGAGCGCCGCCCAGGCCAGGCGGTAAGGGTCGCCCACTTCGATGAGGTCAGGCGCTTGCGCGACCAGCGCGTCCGAACAGGCCTTGCGCGAAAGCGGCAGCCTGTAGCCGCCCGGCAGCGGCAACGACAGGCCGCCGCAGTCCGCCCGGTTCAGGCCTTGCAGGCCGGGCGCGAGCACCGTGTGGCGCCACTTCGCTTGGCGCGTCAGCCAAGCGGCCTTGGTCAGCAGGTAGCGCCGCACGCCGCCGCCGGTTTCGCTCCAGAACATGGTGGTATCGACGATGTGCGGCAGTGCCGGATCGCGGCGCGGCGTGGCTGCCGGCAGAGGTTTGTGCATCAGGACAACTGGCAAGTCGCGTTCCCGCCGTGCAGCGCCGGGCATGCCGCCTGCCAAAGACCGGGTATGTCCGTGAGCCGCAAGAACGGCCAGCGGATACCGCCCCGAAAACGTCAAGGACGTTCCACCCTCAGAAAGGATCTGAAATGACCACCGACAACAAAGACACCGTCAAGCACCTCAACAAGCTGATCGAAACCTGCAAGGACGGCGAGTACGGCTTTCGTTCCTGCGCCGAGAACACCAAGTCCGAATCGCTGCGTTCGACGTTCTCCAAGCGCGCCGGCGAATGCGAGGAAGGCGCGCGCGAACTGCAGCAACTCGTGGAGCAGTGCGGCGGCGAGCCCGACACCGGCGGCAGCGCGAGCGGCGCCATGCACCGCGGCTGGGTCTCGGTCAAGGGCACGCTTTCCGGCCACAGCGACCAGGCCATGCTCGACGAATGCGAACGCGGCGAAGACTCCGCGATGGAGGCTTACCGCGAGTGCCTGAAGGAAGACCTGCCGCCGCAGGTGAAGACCGTGGTCGAGCGCCAGTACCAGGGCGTCAAGCGCAACCACGATCAGATCCGCGATCTGCGCAACCGCATGAAGGCGGCGAGCTGAGCGACCCCCTTCGAAACTGCAGGAGTTGCACACGATGAACGCTTCAAGAACCACGACCTCGCTGGCGGTGCTCGTCGCCGCGTTCGCGCTGGCCGGCTGCGACCAGCGCGACGATGCCATCGTCACACCGAGCCCCGGCAGCACGGCCAGTGCGCCGGGCATGACAGGCGAAACCGGCTCGATGGCGCCGGGTGGCACGGCCATCATCACACCGCCGCCGATGGGCGGCGCCAGTGGCATGGATACCACCACGCCGCCGGCCATGGCGCCGGGCGCCAGCCCGGCGGCGTCGAAGCCCTGAGTCCGGGGTTCGTCCAGTCCGTGACCATGGGCGCGACGTCCGTCCGCCTTGCGCACTGCGATGGCTCGGGCTCCTAGCGAGCCCGAGCCGGAGCTCGCAAGGGCACCGGTGCCCGTGCCGGCGGGTCTGGTCTATGTGAGCGACACCATGCCGGGCCACCAGCGCGTGCGCCGTGGCCAGGGTTTCACCTATCGCGGCCCCGACGGCGCCTTGCTGCGCGACCGCCAGGAGGTCGACCGCATCCGACGACTCGCCATTCCTCCGGCTTATCAGGACGTGTGGATCTGCCCGCTCCCCAACGGGCACCTCCAGGCAACCGCGCGCGATGCACGCGGCCGTAAGCAATACCGCTACCACGTCATGTGGAACGCGCAGCGCGGAGACGACAAATTCGAGCGCATGCAAGCTTTCGGCAAGGCGCTCCCGCGCATCCGCTCGCGCATTGCGCGCGACCTGCGCGAAGCGCCCCGTTCGGCGCTGCCACGCCCGCTCGTGCTCGCCACGCTCGTTCGCCTGCTCGACACCACCTTCGTGCGCGTCGGCAATGACGAATACGCGCGCAGCAACGGCTCGTTCGGCCTGACCACCTTGCGCAACCGCCACGTGGATGTGCGCGGCAGCCTGCTGCGGCTCACCTTCAAGGGCAAGAGCGGCGTGCAGCAACAGACCAGCCTCGACGACCCGCGCGTCGCACGTGTCGTGCGCCGCCTGCAGCAACTGCCCGGCCAGGAGCTGTTCCAGTACGAAGACGACAGCGGCGCCATCCACGGCATCGACTCGGCCGACGTCAACGAATACCTGGCCGGGATCACCGGCGAGCGCTTCACGGCCAAGGACTTCCGCACGTGGCACGGCAGCGTGCAGGCACTCGAGCTGACTCGCCTGGCCTGCGCGGCCGAGGCGGCCGCCGCCGGCACGGCCGCCAGCGCCAAGGACGTCCTGGCCGCCGTGGCAAAGCGGCTCGGCAACACGCCTGCGGTGGCGCGCAAGTCCTACATCCATCCGCACGTGCTGGAGTTGGGTTCGCTGATCAACGGCGCGGCCGATTCGCGCGCTGCGCTGTGCGTGCGCCTGCACGATGCAGCCCGGCCGCGGCGGGGGCTGCAAGCGTCGGAATGCCGGCTGCTGGGGCTGCTCGAAGAACGGAAGCGCCACACCGCACGCAAGCGGGTGCGCAAGACGCCCGGCAACCCGCCCAAAGCGACGGGAAAGGACCTGCGCAAGGCTGCTTAAGCAGCCGTGGCCCCCCGATCTGCCGATGAGCGCATTACGGATGAGCGCCCCCGCGTTTCCGGCGTTCTCCGGGCTGGGAAAAAAATCAACAAAAAGTCGAAAGCCTGTCTGCCCTTCGCCGGGGCGATGACCGTTGCAGTGCTGCTGTGAGCCTCGAGCCGACGCAGCGGCCGCTGAGCACCCGAAGCGAAGCGGTGGAGTTCGCACGGCGGCGGTGGACCGAGCCGGCTTCGTCGGCCCTCACCCCCACCCTCTCCCAGAGGGAGAGGGAGTCACACGCTGCAGCCGATTCTCCTGGAGGGAGAAGGAGGTCACGCGTTGCAGCCGGCAGGTCCGCCCCGTCACGCCTTGCAGCCGCGATGTGCGCCCTTCGGAGAACTGCCCTGGCTTTGTTCCCTCTCTCTCTGCGAGAGGGTCAGGGTGAAGTCCGGCTTTCGCGCTGCGACAGCGCCGCTTCGATGCGCCCCAGCAGCGCCTGCACGTCCACCGGCTTCACCGCATGCAGATCGAAGCCGGCGGCGGCGCTGCGGGCGCGGTCTTCGGGCTGGCCGTAGCCGGTGAGCGCGACGAGCAGCACGTCGCGGCCTTCTGGTTGCGCGCGCAGTTGCTCGGCCAGCGCATGGCCGCTCAGGCCGGGCAGGCCCAGATCGACGAGCGCGACCTCGGGCCGCTCGGCCAGCGCCGCAGCCAAGCCGCTCGGGCCGTCGGGGCGCGTACTGAGGCGGTGGCCGGCTTCTTCCAGCAGGGCACGCAGCATTTCGCGCGCGTCGTCGTTGTCCTCGACGATGAGGATGCGGCGTGCGGGCCGGCCCGAAGCTGCCGCGCCGTCCTGTTGCAGCGTTCTCGCGGCCGACGGCGGCGCGGTGGCCGGCAGCCTGAGCGTGAAGGCGCTGCCGCGGCCCGGCCCCTCGCTGGCCGCGTCGACGCTGCCGCCGTGCAACTCGGCCAGCCGCCGCACGAGCGTCAGCCCGATGCCCAGGCCGCCCTGGCTGCGCGCGAGCGAATGGTCGCCCTGCGTGAACAGCTCGAAGATATGGGGCAGCGCCTCGGCAGCGATGCCCATGCCGCTGTCCTGCACATCGATGAGCACCGCGTCGCCTTCCTGGCGCGCCGTCACCGCAATGGCGCCGCCTTGGGGGGTGTATTTGGCGGCGTTGTGCAGCAGGTTGCCCACCACCTGCACCAGCCGTACCGGATCACCGTCCACCACGAGGGGTTGCACTGGGACGTGAACCCGTAGCTGCTGGCGCTGCGCGTCGATCAGCGCCTGGTGCATTTGCACCGCCTGCTCGACGATTCCGGCCACGGCGACGGGCCGCTTGTGCAGCTCGATGCGGCCCTGCGTCACGCGCGAGACGTCCAGCAGCTGATCGACCAGGCGCACGAGGTGATGAACCTGACGGGCGACGATGTCGTGGATCCGACGCAGCATTTCCGGGTTGCCGTCCGCTTGCGCCAGCAGGGCGGCCGCGCTGCTTATGGGCGCCAGCGGGGTGCGCAACTCGTGCGCCAACATAGCCAGAAACTCGTCTTGGCGCCTGCCCGCGGTGACGGCGGCTTCTTTCAGCGCGTCGGCTTCCAGTTTGGCCAACACCAGGTGCGCGTTGGCTTCGCGCAGCTCCTGCTGCTGCACCTGACTCGCCGCCAGCGCCGCGGCCTGCCCCTGCTCCGCCTGTTCGCGCAGCCGCACCGCTTCTTCCCGCTGCCCGAGCGCCTCTTCCCGTTGGGCGAAAGCGACGTCACGTTGGTCCATGACCACCTCACGATCCACCAACGCCTGCTTGTCCGAGCCAGGCGCGCGGACGAAAGGAGGCGGTGAGGGCCTTCATTCCGAGCTTCCAGCGCAACCCGGAATGCCCGCCGGCCGCGGATGGCCGGACAGCAGCGCCCGCATCTCCGGCGTCGGCTCGCCGATGCAGATTCCCGCATCGGTGATGTCGTACAGTCGCAGGCTGCGGCTGTGCGTGCTGTTGCGAACCTTCACAACCGCCATCACCCGGCGCAGGTCGCCGTGCAGCTCCACGTAGCGCTGTAC
>NZ_JACDCU010000475.1 GCF_013817365.1 Methylibium sp.
CCCTCGGGCTCGCGCGACATCGGCTTCGTGGTCGTCACCTACCTTCGCGCCTTCCTGGCCATCCACGGCGAATTCATGGCGGTGAGCCTGCCGTTCTCTTTGCTGGTGCTGCCGCACCTGTTGCACAGCGCGAGCACCTTGACGCTGCCCGGCATCGGCGCGGCCAGCGCCGCCGCGTGGCAACCCTGGCACACGCTATGGTGGCCGATCGCCGTGCTGCTGTGGCTGGGCACCGCGCCGGGCCTGATGAGCGGCTACTGGGTCGCGCGCGACAGCGCAGATCCGGGCCAGACGCGTCTGCCGGTGCCGTGGCGCGACCTCGCCGTGGTCGCGCTGCTGTGCCTGAGTCTGGCGGTGATCTGGGCGGTCGCCCGGCCGCAGCTGCCGGCGCTCAATGCGACCCTCACCGCCTCGGCGCTGGCGCTGGTGGCGCTGTCGTCGAGTGCGCTCGGGCTGCTGTGGGCGCACGCACGGCTGATCACCACCCGCGAGACGCGCTCGCTGGCCGTGGCCCGGCTGCGCAACCGGCTCACCGCAGGGCTGCGGGCCGTCACCCTGGCCGCGATCGTCGGCTTCGGGCTCGGCGCGCTCGATCTGCTGAGCTGGTGGCTGCTGGTCGCGCTGCAGAGCGGCCAGACCTGGGTGTACAGCGGCATCGGCCTGGGCGGCGCGGGGGTGCTGATCCTGCGCACCTTCGCGCAGCCGCTGCTGGCGCTGTCGCAGCGCACGCAGCCCGGCACCGTCAGCGCGATCGGGCCCACCTTGCTGAACGCCGCCGGCTTGTTCGGCTTCGTCGCCCTGATGGCCGCCTGGGTGGTCGGCGTGCAGTGGCTGGTATTCACCCCGGCGCCGCTGGGCGGCTTCGACCAGTTCACCGCCGGCACGCGCGCCGGCTTGTTGCTGGTGTTGAGCATCGTCTGGCTGCTGCTGACGATGGGCAACGCGCAGATGCCCAACGCCTCGTCGCTTCACAGTTTTTATCGGGCCCGGCTGACCCGCGCCTACCTGGCGGTGGGCAATCCCGAGCGCAAGCTCGCCGAGGCGCCCGACGCGCCCGCCGCCCAGGGCCGCGACGACGTGACCCACGTGATGCCGGGCGACGACACCGGCCTGCGCAGCTACCGACCCGAGCTTGCGGGCGGGCCGATCCACCTCGTCAACGTGTGCCTGAACCAGACCCGCGACGATGCCTCGGGCCTGTACAACGCCGACCGCAAGGGCACGCTGGTGACGGCCACCGCCCGCGGCTTCGAGATCGGCGTGCGCGGCTGGTGGCCGATGCGCGAGGGGAGCGATCCCGACAAACCGATGCGGGGCTCCGACGTGGGAACCCTGGGCCGCTGGATCGCCGTTTCCGGTGCCGCCGCCGCGCCCGGCGCGGGTGCCTACACCTCTCGCGGCTGGGCGCTGCTGCTCTATTTCCTGGGCGTGCGCCTCGGCTACTGGATGCGCTCGCCGCTGCCGGCGCTCAGGCCGCCGCTCACCGGCCTGCGCCATTGGCTGTGGCGCCGCGCCATCAAGCCGGTGATGCTGTGCAGCGAGGGCACGGCGACGTATTTCGGGGCGGCACGGCCGTGGTGGTACCTGTCCGACGGCGGCCACTTCGACAACACCGGCGTGTATGCGCTGCTCAAGCGGCGGCTGGACTTCATCATCGTTGCCGACTGCGGCGCCGACATCGACTACGACTTCGCCGACATCGAGAACCTGGTGCGCAAGGCGCGCATCGACCTCGGCGCCGAAATCGAGTTCTACACGCGCGAGGAAGCCGCGCGCCTCTTCACGCTCACCGGCAGCGAGCTGACCGTGTTGTCGCCCGAATCGATGGGCGACGTGCACTCCGCTCGCGGCGTGCTGCTGGCGCGGGTGCGCTACCGGGCCGAACCCGGCGAGGCGGCTGCGGCGCCGGGCCGGCCTGCGCGCGAAGCGACCCTGCTCGTCATCAAGCCCAACCTGCACGACGCGCTCGACGTCGATCTGCTCGCCTACGCCCAGCGCCACCCGGCCTTTCCGCACCAGAGCACCGGTGATCAGAGCTTCGACGAGGCGCAGTGGGAGAGCTACCACCGCCTCGGCGAAGACTTCGGCCGCGCGCTGCACGAACCCTGGCTGCGCCAGTTGCCCGGCTGGGGCCGTCACGAGCGCCATCCGCTCATGGTGGCGGCGCGGCTGCGCAGCGGTGCCGTCAAGGCGCCGCCCGACGAGGCGCCGTGGTGGCGGCGTTCGCCGCGTGCCGCGGCAGTCGGTGCGTCGATCGGCGTGGGCGTCACCGGCACGCTGCTGCTGTCGCTGTGGCAGCTGCAGGAGCAGCTCGACGCCAACCGCAACGACGCGCGCACGGAGGTGCGGCGGCTGTTCAGCGAGGTGTCGAGCGGGCTCGAGACGCTCGATCGTTCCTGCCCCAAGCTGGCCGACCACACCGCCACGCAACTGCTGCTGCTGAACGACCTGCGCGAGAGCCCGGTGCTGCTGCCGATCGAGCAGGACGGTGTCAAGTCCGTGCTCGGGCGCATGCGCGAGGCCTGCGATCAGCCGGCGCAGGCGTCAGTCGAGTGCGTGGCGGCGGCCGATCGGCTGAGCAACGGCGTATGCGTCACCTTGGCCAAGCGCAACGTGGGTGACCGCATGCTCGACTACTGGGCGCCCTTGCCGGCCGGCCTGGGCCTGGGTGAATGGTGGGCCGCCTGGCGCGCCGGGCCGACCGATCTGCGCTCGGCCATGCTCGCCAGCGCGGCTGCGGTCGAGGCCGCCGGGGCAGCCGATGCGGGTGCCGCGTCGCCGGCAGCAGCGGGAGCGCAAGGCGGCGCCGGCAATGCGGTCGAGGCGGTTCTGCCGGCGGCTGACAACGTGCGGGAGCCGACAGCCGCGGTTGCCCCGGCTGGCCGCGCGAGCGACGGCACGCGGAACAACACTGCCGCGCAGTCTGCCCCTGCCGAGCCGAACCCGGCGATCGCCCGCGCCTGCGCAGCGCGCACC